>NZ_PQHY01000022.1:0-95207 GCF_003385175.1 Amycolatopsis ruanii | reverse complement strand
CATCCGCATCGCCCAACGTCTCCTGGCCCTGACCGCGGCGATCTGGCACAACCGCGCCACCGGCCAACCCACCACCCGATCCCTCACCGCCTACGACCACTAACCGAGATCGGAATTACTCATCTAGGCCCGGACCGGTGCCGGGGCGTCCAGCAGCGGCGCCGTGGTCGGCGAGTGCAGCACCTCGTCGTCGAGGAGGCCCTCCGTGCGTGCGATCCAGGTCGGGATCGCGATCTGGCCCGCCACGTTCGTCGCCGTGCGCATCATGTCCAGGATCGGGTCGATGCCGTAGATCACCGCGATCCCGGTGGCGATCACCTCGGGCGGCAGGTTCAGCGTGCTCAGCGTCAGCGTGAGCATCGTGAACCAGCCGGTCACCCCGGCGGTGGCGATCGCGCCGAACACCGCGACCACGACGATCAGCAGGTAGTCGGCGAAGCTCAGCGAGATGCCGAACAGGTTCGCGATGAAGATCGTGGCCACCGCGGGGTACACCGCGGCGCAACCGTCCATTTTGGTCGTCGTGCCGAGCGGCACCGCGAAGCTCGCGTAGCCGGGGTCGACGCCCAGGTTCACCGCGGTCTGCCGGCTCAGCGGCAGCGTCGCCCCGGAGGAGCGGGACACGAACGCGAACTGCAGCGCCGTCCACGCCTTGCGGAAGAACAGCGCCGGGCTCACCTTGCCGACGAACCGCAGCAGCAGCGGGTACACCACGAACAACACCAGCAGCGTTCCCGCGTAGACCGCGACGATCAGCGACAGCAGCGGCCGCACGAACTGGTCTCCGTAGGTGGCGAAGGCGTGCCCGATCAGGCCGAGCACGCCCAGCGGCGCGAGCCGGATGATCCAGCCCAGCACCTTCTGCACGATGTCGAACACCGCGCGGTTGAAGTTCACGAACGGCTCGGCGCGGTCACCCAGCGCGTACGCGGCGAGGCCGACGGCCAGCGACACGAGCACGACCTGCAGGATCTCGCCGTCGGCGAAGGCCTCGAACAGGTTGCTCGGCACCAGGTTGTTGATCAGGTCCAGCCACGAGCCCTGGTCGCGCGACGCGAGCTTCTCCACCGTCGACGGCTGGGGCTGCAACGAGACGCCGGTGCCCGGGTTCACGATCTTGCCGATGGCGATGCCGATGAGCACCGCGATCAGCGAGGTCGTGGCGAACCACAGCACGGTCTTGCCGCCGAGGCGGGCCGCGGTGCGGGCGCCGCCGAGGCCGCGCAGGCTCACGATGCCCAGCACGATGGCGGTGAAGACCAGCGGCAGGACGGTGACCTGCAGCAGGTTCGTGAAGATCGACCCGATCGTGTCGAGGGTCGTGACGAGCCAGTCCTGGCCGGTCTGCTTCGCCAGGACGCCCAGCAGGGCGCCCACGACGAGGGCGACGACCACGATCAGGCCGAAGACCTTGGGTTTGGTGTAGGTCCGTAACAGGGACACGGGTTCGCTCCGGGGCGTGAAAGTCACTGGTTGTGCCGCGTGTGGTCAACACACGGCGTCACCGGACTCTTCCCCATGACCCGTTCGTGTGGGCGACTTCTCAGGATGTGGGAGACCAGAGGTCGGTGACGCTGACCCCGACCTCCGCCAGCAGCCGCCGGGTCAGCGGCAGGCTGATCCCGATCACGCTGGACGGGTCGCCGTCGACGCCCTCGACGAACCAGCCGCCCAGCCCGTCGAGCGTGAACGCACCCGCCACCCGGAGCGGCTCGCCGGTGGCGACGTAGGCGTCGATCTCGGCCTGCGACGGTGCGGAGAACCGCACGTGGGTGGTCTGCGTGCCGACGGCCTGCCGCACCTTCTCGCCGCCCTCCACCAGCAGCACCGCGTGCCCGGTCAGCAGGTCGCCGGCGCCGCCGGCCATCTGCGCCCACCGCTTGCGCGCGGTCTCCGCGTCGCCCGGCTTGCCGAGCATCTCGCCGTTGAACGACAGCATCGAGTCGCAGCCGACGACCACCGCGTCCGCGTGCGTGCGGGTGACCTCGGCCAGCACGGCCTCGGCCTTGGCGAGCGCGAGCGCGGTGACGAGCTCCTCGCGGGACGGGTCGGTCAGGGCCGCGGCCACGGCGTCCTCGTCGACGCCGGAGACCACGACACTCGGTTCGATGCCGGCGGCACGCAGCACCGCGAGCCGCGCCGGGGACTGGGAAGCCAGAACGAAACGCACGGCGCGAGCGTAGAACCACGCCGAGACGGCTCGCGCGGCGGTGCGGGTAGCGGCTGCCCTCCGCGACTGCGCCACCCACCAAGTCGGTGTGGTCCTCGCGGCGGCCCGTCGGCTCACGGGTGCGCTCTGGGCGGTCGCCCGGTTCCGGCGGGCCTCGCCCGCGGTCCGGCTTCGGCGGGCGTTGCCTGCTTGTCTGCTGGTGGCTGCGCTTCGCGGGACACGCCATCCACCGCGTCGGTGTGGTCCTCGCGACGGCCCGCCGGCTCACGGGCGCGCTCCGCTCCGGCGGCCCCTCGCCGCGGGGCGCCTCATCAACTTCCGGCCGCCGCTTGGGGCCGCGGTTCCCGTGGCAGCGCTACCTGCCACCTTCGGCGGGCGCGCTCCGCGCGGCTGCTTCGCGGGGCCGCTTCCTCGTCGATTCCCGCCCGCCGCAGTCCGGGCGGTCGCGCGTCGCTCGGCGGTGCCATCCACCACCTTCGGCGGGCGCGCGACTCGCGGAGTCGCCTCCTCGTCAACTCCCACCGCCACCCACGTCAGCGACTCGTCCGGGAGCTGGTCGCCGTCTCGCCTTGCTCGTCAGGCGCGCGTCGCCGCTGGGGCGGGCGCCGGCCGCGGAGCCGGGCGGCGCATGGCGGCCGCCGCGATGATTCCGAGCAGCAGCACCGCCACCGGCAGCAGGATCGTTTCGCGGGTCGCGTCCGTGAGCGCCCGGGGCGCGTTCCCGCCGCTGCTCGCCATGCCCGCGCTGATCCGGGCCTGCAGCAGCACGCCAGTGGCCGCGCTGCCGAACACGCCGCCGACCTGCCGGGCGGTGTTGAAGATGCCCGACGCGGTGCCGGCCAGCCGCGGCTCGACCGAGCTCATCGTCACGTTGCTCATCGGCGCGAACACCGCACCGGTGCCCACCCCGCACAGCAGCAGGCCGGGGAAGGTGACCCACCAGGTGCTCGTCTCCCGCGCCATCAGCGCGATGAGCCCGAGACCCGCGGCGAGCGCGACGATCCCGAAGATCACCAGGTACCTCGGGTCGGTCCGGTCGGACAGGCGGCCGATGAACGGCGCGATGACCCCGGACAGCAGCGACATCGGCGCGGTGACCAGCCCGGCCTCGGTGGGGGAGAGCAGCAGCACGTCCTGCACGTAGATCACCAGCGGCAGGAACATCGCGGTCATCGTGAAGCCGATCGTGACCGCCGTCAGCGTGCCCGCGGAGAAGTTGCGGTTGGCGAACACCCGCAGCGGCAGCAGCGGCTCGCGGCGGTTGCGGCGCTGCCACACCACGAACCCGGCCAGCAGCAGCACCCCGGCGGCGATCACCTCGGCGACGTTGACCGGCCCGGCGACCCGGCCCCAGGAGTAGTGCTGCCCGTTCTGCAGCCCGAAGACCAGCAGCGACAACCCGGCGACGGACAGCAGGATGCCCGGGACGTCGAACGAGTGCGAGTTCCGCGGCTGCCAGTCCGGCACCAGCACCACCGCCAGCACCAGGCCGGCCGCGCCGACCGGCACGTTGACGAAGAAGATCCACTCCCAGCCCAGGTGGTCCACCAGCACACCGCCGAGCAGCGGGCCGGTGATCGTGGCCAGGCCGCCGACCCCGCCCCACAGGCCCATCGCCGGGCCCCGCTTGGCGGGCGGGAACAGGTGCGTGATGAACGCCAGCGTCTGCGGGGTCATCAGCGCGGCGCCCAGTCCCTGCACGGCGCGCGCGGCGATCAGCACCTCCGCGGTGCCGGCCAGGCCGCACCACAGCGACGCGAGCGTGAACACCGCGAGCCCGGCGAGGTAGACGCGCTTCGGGCCGAACCGGTCGCCGAGCCTGCTGGTGAACAGCATCGGCACCGCGTAGGCGAGCAGGTAGACGCTCATCACCCAGACGATGGCGTTCAGGTCGGTCGCCAGCCCGCGCACCATCGACGGGACCGCGATGGACACGATGGTGGTGTCCAGCAGGATCATGAAGAACCCGACGCACAGCGCGACCAGTGCCGCCCACGGGTCAGCTCGCTCGGTCATCAGATCTGTCCTCAGTGGATTCGGTGGGGACGGGGGAGAGCCGCTTCGGGCGGCGGTCGCCGGTCCAGCCGAGGCGGCCGGTGGTGATGTCGTCGACCAGTTGCCGGGTCCACTCCAGCTCGAAGCGGACCTGCGCGGTCGTGTAGCGCCAGTCGACCCAGTAGATCTCGGGCACCTCCGCGACCAGCCGGCGCGTGATGACCTCCTGCGACGCGGCCTTGGCCTCCAGCTGCAGCAGGCGCATCCGCAGCTGCTCCAGCGCGGTCTCGCGGCCGAGGTCGTCCATCGCGCCGAGGCCGCTGAGGAACTCGGGGTGCTCGCTGGCGAGCGTGCCCAGCATCGTCTTGGCGCGGTCGACGAACGCGTCCCGCCCCTGTTCGGTCAGGGCGTAGACGGTCCGCTCCGGCCGGCGACCCTCACGCTGGGTCTCCACGACCTCGATGTGTCCGGTGGCCAGCAAGCGGTCGACCGTGTGGTAGAGCGATCCGGGTTTGACCGCCACGCGGATCTCCAGGTGCCGGTCCCGCATGAGCTGGGTCATCTCGTACGGGTGCATCGGCCGCTCGTGCAGCAGTTCCAGGACGGCCATGGCCATCGGGGTGAGCTTCGCGGCAGGCATCATTCGCTCCAGTCCGTTTATTCCACGTGGACTACACGAGGTGGAACAAGACGCGGGCAAGCGGGGTCAGCGGGCGGCTTCGTCCCGGACGGCGGCGATGTGGTTGCCGATCACGGTGTGCAGGGCGTCGGTGTCACCGGCTTCGAGCAGGTCGCAGATGCGTTCGTGCTCGGCGAGGATGATCGGCGGGCGGACGGTGTTGTCGCGCAGCGCGGTGTTGACCATCCGCAGCTGGCGGTCGCGCAGGCCGGAGTAGAACTCGGCCAGCAGGGCGTTGCCCGCGGCCTCGACGAGGGTGGCGTGGAACTCGCGGTCGAGCCGGGTGAAGCGGGCGGTGTGCTCGGGCAGGGACACCGTGCGCTGCTCGTCGAGGACGGCCCGCATCTTGGCGGCGACCTCGCGGTGCGTGCCGGCGGTGATGATCTTCGCGGCGGCGTGGCGCTCCAGGAAGATCCGCGCCTCGGCGATGTCGTGCACCTCGTTCGGGGACACCGGGACGACCAGCGCGCCGCGTTTCGGGTAGAGGCGGAGCAGGCCCTCGGCGGACAGGCGGAGGAACGCCTCGCGGACCGGGGTGCGGGACAGCTCCAGCGCCTCGGCGACCTCACCCTCGCTGATCAGCCGCCCACCCTCGAGGCGGCCGTCCAGGATGCGGTCCTTGGTCCACTGGTAGGCCCGGTCGCCGGCCGCCTGTGAGCGGTCCCTCGTTGACATGGCCGCATCGTAGCCACGACGCTGATAGATACAAGATAGATGCAACAGGAGGTGATCCGGTGGCCGCGGGCAGGGCTTGGCTGATGTGGGGGCTGGGGGCGCTGTGCTACCTGACCGCGTTGTTCCACCGGATGAGCCTCTCGGTCGCCGGGCTCACCGCGCAGGAGCGGTTCGCCATCGACGCGACCGGGCTGGCCGCGTTCTCCGTGGTGCAGCTCGTGCTCTACGCGGTGCTGCAGGTGCCCGTCGGGGCGGCCGCCGACCGGTTCGGGCCGCGGCGGCTGCTGTCGCTCGGGATGGCGCTGATGGCCGCCGGGTCGATCGTGTTCGCGCTGGCCACGGCCTACCCGGCGGCGATGGCCGGGCGGGCGCTGATCGGCGCCGGTGACGCGTTCCTGTTCGTCAATGTGCTGCGGCTCGCGCACAACTGGTTCCCCGGCCGCCGGTACGCGCTGGTCGCGGCGCTGACCGGGATGATCGGCGGGCTCGGCCAGCTGATCGCGACCGCGCCGCTGGCCGCCCTGCTCACCGGGTTCGGGTGGACGCCCGCGTTCCTGGTGGCCGGCGTGATCACCGCGGTGCTGCTGGTCGCGGTCGGGATCGCGCTGCGCGACGGGCCGTCGGAGGTCGCGCGGGAGGAGCCGCGGGAGCCGTTGCGGGTCAGTCTGCGGCACGCGTGGCGCAACCGCGGGACGCGGCACGCGATGTGGACCCACTTCACGCTGATGGGCGCGTTCGTCACGTTCACCGCGGTGCTCGGGCAGCCGTACCTGGTGCACGCGCAGGGCCGGACCCCGGCGGCGGCGAGCGCGTTGCTGACCGTGGTGGTGGCCGGGTTCGTGCTGGCCGGGACGTTCGCCGGGCAGCTGGGGTCGCGGCGGCCGGGCCTGCGCGGGCCGATGGTGGCCGTCGCCGCGGTGGGGAGCGTGGCGTGCTGGGCGGTGCTGGTCGTGGTGCCCGGTCCGCTGCCGGTGGCCGCGCTCGGGTCGGTGCTGTTCCTGATCGGCGCCGCGGGCGCGGTGAGCATGCTGGCGTTCGATCTCGCGCGCTCGGCGAACCACGGTCACCAGGCCGGGGTCGCCAGCGGCGTGGCGAACATGGGCGGGTTCGCGTTCGCGGTGATCGCCGAGCTGGGGGCCGGCCTGCTGCTGGACGAACTGCTGCGGCACGGGGTGGCCGCGCCGCTGGCCTACCGGCTGTCGTTCCTGGTCGCGCTGGCGATGGGACTGGCCGGCACGGTGCGGCTGGTGACGCTGCACCGGCACGCCGGGGTGCGTTCCCCGCACCCGGAACGCGTGCTCGAACCCGCCTGAAGCCCGGCCGCACGGGGAGTGCGGCCGGGATGCGTCAGCGGGGCCAGGCCGACGCGCGCCAGGCGCCCGAGCCCGGCTGCGGCAACGGGCGCCGCACCAGGGAGGCGCGGTCGGCCCAGAACGACGTCCGCTCCGGCTTCTCCGGCTCCTCGCCAGGCGCGGACGCCGCGGCGGCCACCACCGCGGTCAGCGCCGCCAGCTCGGTCTCGCTCGGGTCGCCGCGCACGATGCGCAGCAACGGCCGGGCGGGCGGGGTCTCTTCGGGCTCGCTCATCGGTCCCCCTTACAGCGGGATGTTGCCGTGCTTCTTGGGCGGCAGCGTCTCGCGCTTGTCCCGCAGCATGGACAGCGCCCGGGCGACGTGGCCGCGGGTGTGCGACGGCACGATCACCGAGTCGACGTAGCCCCGCTCGGCGGCCTCGTAGGGGTTGAGCAGCGTGTCCTCGTACTCCTGGATCAGCTCCGCCCGCAGCGCCTCGACGTCCTTGCCCTCCTCGGCGGCCTTGGCGAGCGTCTTGCGGTGCACGATGTTCGCCGCGCCCTGGGCGCCCATCACCGCGACCTGCGCGGTCGGCCACGCCAGGTTGATGTCCGCGCCCAGGTGCTTGGAGCCCATGACGTCGTACGCGCCGCCGTAGGCCTTGCGCGTGATGACGGTGACCAGCGGGACCGTCGCCTCGGCGTAGGCGTAGATCAGCTTCGCGCCGCGGCGGATGATGCCGTTCCACTCCTGGTCGGTGCCCGGCAGGAAGCCCGGCACGTCCACGAACGTCAGCACCGGCACGTTGAACGCGTCGCAGGTGCGCACGAACCGCGCCGCCTTCTCCGAGGCGTCGATGTCCAGGCAGCCGGCGAACTGCGTCGGCTGGTTGGCGACCACGCCGACCGCGTGCCCGTCGACCCGGCCGAACCCGACGATCACGTTCGGCGCGAACAGCTCCTGGACCTCCAGGAACTCGCCGTCGTCGAGCACGCGGGTGACGACCTCGTGCATGTCGTAGGGCTGGTTCGGCGAGTCCGGGATCAGGGTGTCCAGCTCGAGGTCGGTCTCGGTCACGCCGTCGGCGATCGACCCGTCGACGGGCTCCGGCGGGTCGAACACCGGCGGCTCGGACAGGTTGTTCGACGGCAGGAAGGACAGCAGCTCCTTGACGTAGGCGATCGCGTCCTCCTCGTCGGTGCCGAGGTAGTGCGCGTTGCCCGACTTGGTGTTGTGCGTCCGCGCGCCGCCCAGCTCCTCGAACGTGACCTCTTCACCGGTCACGGTCTTCACCACGTCCGGGCCGGTGATGAACATGTGCGAGGTCTGGTCGACCATCACGACGAAGTCGGTCAGCGCGGGGGAGTAGACGTGCCCGCCCGCGTTGGCGCCCATGATCAGCGAGATCTGCGGGACCACGCCGGAGGCCTTCACGTTGCGGGTGAAGATCTCGCCGTAGAGGCCGAGCGAGACCACGCCCTCCTGGATGCGCGCGCCGCCGCCCTCGTTGATGCCGATGATCGGGCGGCCGGTCTTGATCGCCAGGTCCATGACCTTGACGATCTTCTCGCCGTACACCTCGCCGAGCGAGCCGCCGAACACGGTCACGTCCTGGCTGAACACGCACACCGGGCGGCCGTCGATGGTGCCGTACCCGGTCACCACGCCGTCGCCGTACGGCCGGTTCTTCTCCTGCCCGAAGTTCGTCGACCGGTGCCGCGCCAGCTCGTCCAGCTCGACGAACGACCCGGGGTCGAGCAGCAGGTCGATCCGCTCGCGGGCGGTCTTCTTGCCCTTCGCGTGCTGACGCTCCACGGCCCGGGCGGACCCGGCGTGCACCGCCTCGTCGTTCCGGCGGTACAGGTCGGCCAGCTTCCCGGCCGTGGTGTGGATGTCCGGCTCCTCCGCCGGAGGCGTCCCGATCGGCTCCGTCGCGCTGCTCATGACGGGAGCCTATCTACTGCGCAAGGGGCGCGTGTGTGGCGTGAACCTCACCTGGCGAACCGCGACCACGCGTCCAGCAGCCGCCGGGCCGATCCGCCGACCGGTCCGACCGCGTCCGCGAGGGTCTCCGCGTCCGGCAGGTGGGCACCGTTGATCGCGTCGACCGCCTGCCCGGCGTCGGTGATGGTCGACGAGCAGACCGACAGCAGGTAGTCCGGCACGGTCAGCGCCGGGTCGGTGCAGCCGACCACCGGCGTGCCGACGGCGGTGACCAGCGGGAACACCGTGCCGGGAATGCCGATCGCGGCTTCCGCGCGGGCCGAGGCCTGCACCGAGGGCACGTCGCTGATCTCGTAGCGGTCCCACAGCGAGCGGTCCTCACGCGGGTGCAGGCCGACGAGGATCCGCTTCCCGGCGGCCGCGAGCTTCTCCGCCGAGGCGAGCAGCAGTTCGGTGCCCGGTGCGGCGGCGCCCGTGCCGTCCGGGTGGGTGACGCTGGTGAGCACCAGGACCAGGCCGGGTTCCGGTGCGCGGACGGGGAGGTTGTCGGTCTGCGGCGAGCCGACGATCCGGATGCGCCGCCGGGTGCCGAGGTAGGCGCCGAACGCGCGCGCCTCGGCGGGGGAGGACGACGTGATCAGCCGCGGGTGCAGTTGCTTCGCGCGCGGGGCCTCGACCGGCTGCTGGTAGGCGAGCGAACTGGCGACGAGGGGCAGGTGCCGGAACCGGGCCGCGCAGTCGGCGGGCCAGTCCCCGGCGCCGGTGACGACGAGCAGGTCCGCGCGTGGGGCGGTGTCCGGGGTCGCCACGGGCACCGGGTCGCCGGGGGTGACGCCGGTGCGGTCCGGCACCAGCTGGGTGAGCCGCCAGCCGCGCCGCGCGGCCTCCGCGAGCAGCGGTTTCACGTGGTAGGTGCCCCACGGTTCGTTCGTCGCGATCAGCACGCGCGGGGCTCGGGACGCGCTGGCGGTTCCGCCACCGAGGGCGGCGAGCGCGAGGGCACCGCCGAGGACCGCGCGCCGGGACACCGGGTTCGTCATGATCGACAAGCTAGGCGCCGTGGGCGGCGGTCAGGTGAACTCCGGATGTCAGCCCCGCGTCACCTGTTCGGCGTAGTGCTTCGTCAGTTCGGCCGTGCGGTCTTCCGGCCAGGGGCAGCGGATGTCGCCGAAGGTGGCGGCGAAGAACAGCTCCAGGTGGGTGTGCCAGGCGGCGAGGGCCTCGGCCCGCAGGTGCGCGAGCGCGGCCGGGACGGTGTGCGTCAGCTCGATCCGCGTGCCCAGCTCCTGGTCCGCCACGACCTCGAAGCGGACCCGCCCGGCCGGTGCGCCGCCGTGCAGCCACTCGTACTCCAGCACGTGCGGCGCCGACGCGGTGACGACCCGGCCCGCCGGGACGTAGCCGTTCGTGGCCGGCAGCGGGGCCGGGTCGCCGGGTTGGGCCGTGCCGTCCTCGGTGAGCAGCCGCCAGATCTCCTCGGCCGGCTTCCAGACCAGGTCGCGCGCGAACCGCAACTGGTAGCCCTCCGCGGTGTCGTGGACCGAGCCCTCGCCGAGGCCGAACTCCTCGGTGTAGCGCTCCACCTCCGCGAGCCAGTCCGGCTGGGGCGGGGCCTCGGTGCCGTCCAGCCGCGCGGTCAGGCCGTCGAGGCAGACGTTCCAGCCGATGGCGTTGCGCCCGGCGGACAGCCGCCCGACGTCGCCGCCGCCGATCGTCTGGGTGAACACCAGCAGGCAGCCGTCACCGTCGGGCACCAGCTCGAACCGCAGCACGTCGAGGTTCCAGCTGAAGGCGAACACCTTCGGCGGGTCGAACTCCAGGACCTCGCCGGTGCCGCCGTCGTCGACCGGCGCTTCGTCGGGGAAGACGAACCGGATGGGCGCGCCGATCCGCGCTTGCGTTTCCACGCGCGCCGGGAACCAGTGCGCGAGCTCGGCCGGGTCGGTGATGGCCAGCCAGACCTTCTCGGGCCGGTGCCGCAGCCGCCGTTCGAAGCGCAGCACGGGTTTGCCTGCGATGGTGCGGAATTCGGTCACCGCGGATCCTCCATCGAGTCCAGGTGGCGTTCGAGGGCGTCCAGGCTGGCGTGCCACATGCGCCGGTAGGGGGCCAGCCACGCGTCGATCTCGGCGAGCGGTTCCGGGCGCAGCCGGTACCAGCGGCGTTGCGCGTCCTGCCGGACCTCGACCAGCCCGGCCTCGCGGAGCACCTTGAGGTGCTTGGACACGGCGGGCTGGGTCAGGCGCAGGCGCCCGAGCAGCTCGCCGACCGGCCGCTCGGACGTGCGGAGCAGGTCGAGGATCTCGCGTCGCCGTGGCTCGGCGAGCACCTCGAACGTTGATGCCATATGAGGAATATAGCCAGTGTGGAATATAAGTCAAGTGGACCGCTGGTAGTCGCTCGGCGCCTCCCGTGACATCGATGTTCCCCAGGCGCCCGGAAGTGCCTTCTTCCGCGGCCGCGAAGGCTTCGGTGCCCGGAGGAGAAGCTCATCCGGATGAGCTCGACCGCGGACCGCGCGAAGTGCGCAACCTGCGCCGGGACCCGCGCGCGGTGCTGCACGTCGTGGCGCCGCACGGGATGGCGTACGTCGACGTGTCGCCGGTCAGCACCGAACCGGGGGATGCGACCGGGCGGGAGATGGCCGAGTACGCCAGCCGGTTCGAGGACCCCTACGTCGACCTCGACCGCTTCTACCAGCGCATGGTCGACGAACAGCGCGTGGTGGTCCGGCTCCCGGTGTCGCGGGTGTACGGCCTGCCGCCGGGCGCCCTGCCCGTGCCGGATTAGAGGCCGAGGCCGCGCAGCAGGATGGCGAACCCCTGCCGGAACTCCTCCTCCGGCGGAATCGACCTCGCCTGCGCGGCCGTTTCGGAGAGGATCGGGAACTCCTCGGGCGGCAGCTCGGCCAGCGCGGCGGTGCCCGGGCCGGACAGCGCCCCGAAGTGCTCGACCTGCAGCGCGCCGAACACGTACCCCATGATCGCCCGGAACGCGATCGCCCGGCGCTTGCCGGTGATGCCCGCGTCGGTCAGGACGCTCAGCATCGTCTCGCCCCACCGCGTCGAGCTGGGCGCGCGGTGGCGGTGGATCAGCAGCAGCGGCACGACCGCCGGATGCCGCGACACCGCGACCCGGACCCGGTCGGCCAGCACGCTCAACCGCCTGCCGGCCGAGCCGCGCGGCACCGTCAGGTCGATCGCCCGCAGCACCAGCTCGACGACCAGCCCTTCGAGCTGGTCGCGATCGGACACGTAGCGGTAGAGCGACATCGTGCCCATGCCGAGTTCGCCGGCGACCGTGCGCATCGACAGCGCGTCCAGTCCCTCGCGGTCGAGCACGGCCAGCGCCGCGGCGGCGATCTGCTCGGTGGTCAGCGAACGGGGTCGTGGCATGGCGTTTGACAGCGTACAGGATACGCGCATACGGTCGTAGGCGTACACCGCACGCCTACGAAGGGATTCCCCGATGCGTGAGTTCGAGCTGGTGACCGTCACCGGTGAGCGGGTCCGCGTGCCCGACCCGGGGCGCCTGGTCCACCTCCAGTTCCGGAGATTCGCCGGCTGCCCGATCTGCAACCTGCACCTGCGCTCGGTCGTGCAGCGGCACGACGAGATCGCCGCCGCCGGCATCCGCGAGGTGGTGTTCTTCCACTCGCCCGCCGACGAGCTGCGCGACTACGACCTGCCGTTCGCCGTCGTCGCCGATCCGGAGAAGCGGTACTACCGCGAGTTCGGTGTGGAATCGGGCCGCCGCGCGCTGCTGCACCCACGCACGTGGGGTGCGATCCTGCGCGGCTCGGCGCTGACGCTGCTCGGCAAGTACCGGCCGCCCGCGGCGCGGCAGGAGGGCGGGCGGCTCGGGCTGCCCGCGGACTTCCTGATCGACCCCACCGGCCGGGTGATCGCGGCGAAACACGGCGAGCACGCCTACGACCAGTGGCCGGTCGACGAGCTGCTGGCCCTCGCGCGCACGGCGGTGGTCCGGTGAAGCACGGGCTGATGCTGTTCACCGACTCCTTCGGCAGCGACGCGCCGTCGACGGACGTGCTCGGCTGGGCGCTCACCTACGCCGCCGAGGCCGAACGCGCCGGCTGGGACGAGGTGTGGACCACCGAGCACCACTTCACGTCCGCGGTGCACACGCCCTCGGCGATCGCGATGGCCGCGTTCCTGCTCGGGCGCACCGGCCTCGGCGTCGGCACCGCCGTCGCGGTCCTGCCCAACCACCACCCGGTCGCGCTCGCCGAGCAGACCGCGCTGCTGCACCACGTCGGCGACGGGCGGTTCACGCTCGGCGTCGGACGCGGGCAGCCGCGCGGAGACCTGGAGGTGTTCGGCGACGGCCTGGCCGGGTACCGCGACATCTCGGGCAGGCTCGCGCTGCTGGAGTCGGCGCTGCGAGCGGGCGAGTTCGAGGACGTGCGGCTGGTGCCGGACGTGCCGGAGCGGCCGCCGCTCGCGTTGTCCGCCGCGTCGGTGCCCACCGCGCGGCTGGCGGGGCAGCACGGGATCCCGCTCATCCTCGGCCCGTTCGTGAGCCTCGCCGACAAGCGCGCGATGCTCGACGCGCACGCGGAAACGGCGGCCGGGCACGGGCACCGGATCGACCCGGCGGACCACATCGACTCGACCTACTTCGCGATCGCCGACACCACGGACGCGGCGCGGGAGCTGCTGATCGACGGGCTGCGGGCGCAGTTGCTGCGCGGCGCGCCGGGCACGCGGTCGCTGGTCGAGCAGCCGGAGCTGACCGCCGAGGGCGCCGACGCGATGGCGCGGAAGCTCGCCGCCAACGTCGTCGCGGGTGATCCGGACGAGTGCGCCCGGCAGTTGCGGGAGCGGGAGGAGCTGCTCGGCACTGGGCGGATCATCTTGATGCCGGAGGGCGCGGGTTCGGTCGAGGCGGTGCTGACCACCGTGCGGCGGGCCGGTGCGGAGGTCTTCCCAGGTGCGTGTCGCCCCGCTTGAATCGGATGATGAGCACAGGCGGCTTGTCCGAGGCCCGGCTGGACCGGCTCCACGACGTGATGGCCGGTTACGTGGAACGCGGCGAGGTCCCGGGGGTGATCACGCTCGTCGAACGCCACGGTGAGGTGCCGGCCGGCGGGTGCTGACCCGGATCGACGGACCGCTGGCGGAGACGGTGCCCGCCGGGCGGGCCATCACGCTGCGGGACCTGCTGACCTTCCGGATGGGGTTCGGCCAGCTGTACCTGCCGGAGGAGCCGCCGATCGTGCGGGCGGCGAACGAGGCCGGCATCGCGATGGGGCCGCCGAAACCGTCGGAGATGCCGGAGCCGGACGAGTGGATGCGCCGGCTCGGCTCGTTGCCGCTGATGTGCCCGCCGGGTGGCCGCCGGCTCTACGGCACCGGCTCGGACGTGCTGGGCGTGCTACTGGCGCGGGTGGGCGGTGCGCTGGAGGAGGTGCTGCGCGAGACCGTGCTGGACCCGCTGGGGATGGACGACACCCGGTTCACCGCGGACGCCGAGCGGCTGGTCACCTCGTACGGCGGCGACCTGACGGTCGTCGACCCGCCGGATGGCGAGTGGTCCCGCCCGCCCCGGTTCCCGTCCGCGGCGGGCGGGCTCGTGTCCACAGTGGATGACCTGCTGCGCTTCGGCCGAATGATGCTCCACTTCGGACGGTTCGGCAGCGAGCGGGTGCTGGCGCGGCCCACGGTCGAGGTGATGGTGACCGACCAGCTGACGCCGGGGGACAAGGCGGTGTCCGGCTTCTACCCCGGCTACTTCGACACGCGCGGCTGGGGATTCGGCCTGTCGATGACGACCGCGCGCGACGGCATCGCGTCGGTGCCCGGCCGCTTCGGCTGGGACGGCGGGCTCGGCACGTCGTGGTTCTCCGACCCGGCGGAGGACCTGGTCGGGATCCTGCTCACGCAGAAGGCCGGGTTCCCGCAGGACAGCAACCTGTACCTGGACTTCTGGACCTCGGTGTACCAGTCGATCGCCGATTGGGGAGTCATAGCGGGCGGCGCGTGTGGCCAGAGGCCCGCAGCTGGATCAATTACCGGGCACTCGCCAGCGCGGCCTCCTCCTCGGGGGTGAGCCCGGCCTTGCGCGGGCGGTCCAGGCCGCGGGCGCGTTCCTCGTCGAGCGCGGCGTGCACGGTGTCGGCGAGCGGGCGGATCTCCAGCCCGGCCGCGCGTGCCGCCGACGCGTCGTGCGCGGCGAGGCCGTGGTGGCTCTCCGGCAGCCACAGCGGCAGCGACTTCGGCCCGGACCACGGCTGCACACCCGCCGCCAACAGGGCCTCCTCGGCGACCGGGACCAGTTCGGTGCCGGGCGGGGCAACGAGGTCCGCGATCTCCTCCAGGACGGGGCCGAGCGGGGTGGTGGGGCTGACCGCGTCGAAGGCGCCGGTGAGGCGCTGCTCGCCGGCCGTCACGATCCACGCGGCGAGGTCGCGCACGTCGATGTGCTGGAACGGCTGCTTCGGGGTGTCCGGCACCACGACGCGTCCGCCGCGGGTGAAGCGAGCCGGCCAGTAGCCGAAGCGGTCCATGTAGTCACCCGGCCCGGTGATCTGGCTCGGTCGCACGATGAACAGCCGGTCACCGAGTGCGTCGCGGGCCGCGTGCTCGCAGGCGACCTGGACCCCGCCGTAGACCTCGGGCGTCATCTCCGCCAGGTCGATCCGGTCGCGTTCGATCGGGTCGTGCTGCGGGGAATCCGCGGTCTGGCCGAGCGTCGCGGTGTCGGCGTAGGTGTTGATCGTGGAGACGTACGTCCAGTGCCGCGTGGTGATGGTGCGCAGCGCGTCCCGGACCCAGCGCAGCCCGGTGTAGGCGATGTCGACCACCGCGTCGAAGCGCTCGCCGGCCAGGACGTCGATGGAGCCCGGCTCGTCCCGGTCGACACGCACGTGCCGCGCGCCCTCCGGCACGCTCCCCGACACCCCGCGAGCCGCGCACACGACGTCGTGGCCGCGCCGGACCGCTTCCGCCGCAACGGTTTTCGACAGGAACGACGTGCCACCCAGAACGAGAACCCGCATGTGATCGACTTTGCCCGAGAACGGCCGCGCGGGCCAGGAATTTCGCCCAGAGCGAGATCAGCCCAGCGGGGTGAGCAACCGGTGCGGTTCACGCAGGGCGACGCTGACCGGATCGTCCCGGTAGTCGGGTTTGGCGCCCGGGCCGAGGCTCACCACCAGGTCGGCCGGGGCCGGCACCGACTGGCAGCGCGGGCACAGCCCGGACGCGGTCACGGTAGTGCCGCAGGCGGCGTGGCTGAAGACGCGCCGGGGCCCGGCCGGGGGCCCGAACTCGTGCTCCCCCCACTGCGCCAGGGCGAACACCGCGGGCCACAGGGCGATCCCGCGCCCGGTGAGGACGTAGTCGTGGCCGGACGGGCGCGGGCGCCGTTCCAGCAGGCCCGCGGCGACCAGGGATTTCAGCCGGTCGGTCAGAACGGCGCGCGGGATGTCGAGGTGCGCGCACAGGTCGCCGAACCGCCGGACCCCGTAGAAGCAGTCCCGCAGGACGAGCAGCGTCCACCGCTCGCCGACGACCTCGAGAGCCCTGGCCAGTGAGCAGTCCTGGGTCGCGTAGTCCTTGCCGAGTGCCACGCGCCCCAGCTTACCGCCTGGTTCAGTTATTGAACTTCTCCTGCTAGGGTCCGTTTCAGTTCAATCACTGAACCGGAGGGGTGATGGCAACTCTGGTGATCGCCAGCGCGGCGGCGTTCCTGGTCCTGGTGAACTTCACCGCGCCGCTGGCCACGCTCGGCGAGATCGCGGGCGCGCTCGGCGCGGGGCCAGCCGGGCAGACGTGGATGCTCGGGAGCATCAGCCTCGGCCTGGCCGCGGCGCTGCTGATCGCCGGCGGTTTCGCCGACACGTTCGGTCGCAGGCGCGTGTTCGTGCTGGGCGGATCGGGGCTCGCGGTGGGCAGCGTGCTGTGCGCCGTCGCGCCAGTGACCTGGATGTTCGTGCTGGGGCGGATCGTGCAGGGCGTGGCGAGCGCGGCGCTGCTGGTGTCGAGCCTGGGACTGCTCGCGCACGCCTACCCGGCCGGGGCGGAACGGGTGCGGGCGACCGGGTGGTGGGGCGCCATGCTCGGCGGCGGGATCGCGGTCGGGCCGGTGCTGGCCGCGCTGCTGACCGCTCCGGCGGGCTGGCGGTCCGTCTACTGGCTGATCGCGGTGCTCGGCGTGGCGGTGGCGGCCGGAGGTGCGCGCCTGGCCGAGTCGCGGGGGATCCCGCGCCCGACGGACTTCGCCGGTCTGGTGACGCTGGGGCCGGGGATCGCGTTGCTGGTCGCCGCGCTGACCGAGGCGCGCGCGGGGTGGGGAGCCGCCGTGCTGGCCTGGGCGGCGCCGGCGGTGGTGCTGCTGGCCGTGTTCGTCGTGGTCGAACTGCGGTCCGCCGAGCCGATGATCGACCTGCGGTTGTTGCGTGCGCCGGCCTTCCGCGCGGCGACGGCGGGGGCGTTGACCAGCGGGATCGCGGTGGTGTCGTTCATGACGTACCTGCCCGGCCTGCTGCACCGCCTGCTCGGGCTGACCCCGCTGGCCGCGGCCGCGGTGGTGTCGATCTGGTCCGGGGTGTCGTTCGTGGTGGCCGCCCAGGCGCGGCGGGTGACCGCGTGGCTGGGCGACCGCCGCCAGGCGGCGCTGGGACTCGGGCTGTGCGCGGCCGGGGAGCTGGCCACGCTCGGGCTGACCGCGCAGTCGTCGTGGTGGCATTTCGCGCCCGGCCTGGCGATCGCGGGCGTCGGGACGGGATTGTGCAACGCGGCCCTGGCGGGACTGTCGGTGCGCACGGTGCCGGCCGACCGCGCCGCGATGGGCACCGGGGCGAACAACACGGCCCGGTACCTCGGTTCGGCGCTGGGCATCGCGCTGGTCGCGGTGGTGCTGGCGGCCGCGCCCGGCACCGCCGGGGTGAACTACACCGCGGCGATCACCGGCACGCTGGCCCTGCTGGGAGCCCTGATGACCGCGGCGAGCCGGGAGCGAGCGCCGGCGCGGGTGGGTTCGTAGGGCGCAGCCGCGCTACCGGGTCAGGAGGTCGCGCAGCGCCTTGATCACCTCGGCCGGCCCCTCCTCCGCCATGAAGTGCCCGGACGTGACCGTGCGGTGGTCCAGGTCCGGTGCCCAGGCCCGCCACAGCGCCTCGGCGTCGAAGCCCAGCGCCGCGCCCCAGTCCTGCTGCAGCACGGTCACCGGCATCGCCAGGCGGCGGCCGGCCTCGCGGTCGGCGGTGTCGTGCGTGATGTCGATCGTCGCGGTGGCGCGGTAGTCGGCGACGATCGAGGTCACCGCCTCGCGGGACGCGCGCAGGTACTCGGCCCGCACGTCCGCGGGGATGGCGTCCGGGTTCTGCGTCCAGGCGTCCAGGAAGTAGCCGAAGAACTCGTCGGGCACCGCGCCGATCATCTTCTCCGCCAGCCCGGGCGGCTGCGCCATCAGGTACAGGTGGAACCCGACCGCCGCGCTCGCGCCGTGCATCACGTCCCACATGTCCAGCGTCGGCAGCACGTCGAGCGAGGCCAGGTGCGTCACCGCGTCCGGGTGGTCCAGACCGGCCCGGATCGCGACCAGCGCGCCGCGCCCGTGCCCGGCCAGCGCGAACCGCGGGTGCCCGAACGCCCGGGCCACCGCCACGACGTCGGCCGCCATCGTGCGCTTCGAGTACGTCTCGCCGGTGTCCGCGGGCTTGTCGCTGTCGCCGTAGCCGCGCAGGTCCGGCACGATCACGGTGTGGTCGGCGGCGAGGTCGGCGGCCACGTGCCGCCACATCAGGTGGGTCTGCGGGAACCCGTGCAACAGCACGATCGGGCTGCCGGAGCCGCCGATCGCCACGTTCAGTGAGACGCCCTCGGCGACGGAAACCCGCTGGTAGTCGAATCCGGTGATCTGCATGATCCGAGCGTGCACCGGCCGGATCAGCAACGAATCAGCACGCGCTGAGCGGTTACAGTGCCCGGTGATGGGCTCGTCCGTGCGGTTCGCCGTGCTCGGGCCGCTGGTCGCCGAGACCGAGCACGGTCAGCTCGACCTCAAGGGACCGCGGCACCGGGCGGTCCTCGCGCGCCTGCTGATCGCCCGCGGCCGGGTGGTCCCGGTCGACCGCCTCGTCGACGACCTGTGGGCCGACCCGCCGGACGGCGCGGTCGGGGCCATCCCGCCGTTCGTCGCGGCGCTCCGCCGCGCGCTGGAACCCGACCGGCCGCCGCGTGCCCCCGCGCGGCTCCTCGTCACCACCGGCTCCGGCTACGCCCTGCGCGCCGAGGAGGTCGATGCCTGGCGCTTCGAGGAGGCGGTCACGAAGGCCGCGGATCTGGCACCCGCGGCGGCACTGTCCGTTGTGGACGAGGCGCTGGGCTGGTGGCGCGGTCCCGCCTACGCCGAGTTCGCCGACCAGGGCTGGGCCCGCGCGGAGATCGCCCGGCTGGACGAGCTGCACCTGCTCGCCCTCGAACGCCGGGCGGAAGCGTTGCTGGGACTCGGGCGCGCGGCCGAAGCCGTGCCCGGCCTGGAGGCCCACACCGGCGCGCATCCGTTGCGGGAGGACGCGTGGCGGCTCCTCGCGCTCGCGCTGTACCGGGCCGGCCGGCAGGGCGACGCGCTCGCCGCGTTGCGCCGGGCGCGGCAGGTGCTCGCCGACGAACTGGGCGTCGATCCCGGTCCCGCGCTGCGTGAGCTGGAGGCCGGCATCCTCGCCCAGACGCCCGCGCTGACCGCCGCCGTGCCCAGCAGCCTGGTCGGACGGGATGCCGAACTGGCGCGGCTCACGGAGGCCGCCGGACGGGCGCGGCTGGCCCTGATCTCCGGCGAGGCCGGCGCTGGCAAGACCGCGCTCGCCGAGGCGTTCACCGCGTCGATGGAGGCCCGCGGGTGGACCGTCGCGTGGGGCGTCAACCCGGAGCACGAAGGCGTGCCCGCGGCGTGGCCGTGGACGCGGATCCTCGGCGCGCTCGGCATTTCCGTGCCGGACGAGCCGAACCGGTTCCAGTGGCACCGGGCGGTGCGCGAGCAGCTCACCCGGCGGGGGAAGTTGTTGCTGGTCCTCGACGATCTGCACTGGGCGGGGGAGGAAACCCTGGCCCTGTTGTCCGCGTTGGTCACCGATCCGCTGCCCGGGCCGGTGCTGATCGTGGGCACGTACCGCAGCACGGACGTCGCGCCCGGCCTCGCTGGTTTCCTGGGCAGGATCGCGCGCGCCGAGCCGGTGCGGATCTACCTCGGCGGGCTGCGGGCGGAGGAGGCGGCCGCGCTGGTGCGGGCCACGACGGGGCGGGAGGTCGACCCCGGGACGGCGCGCACCATCTACGAGCGCAGCGGTGGAAACCCGTTCTTCGTGCGGGAACTCGCGCGGGTGCTCGACACCGGGGGCGCGCTGTCGGCGGTACCCCCGGGCGTGCGCGACGTGGTCCGGTACCGGGTGGCGCAACTGCCGGCGGCGGTGCAGGCGGTGCTGCGGCAGGCCGCGGTCATCGGAACGGAGATCGACCTCGATTTGCTACCCGCGGACGCTGCGGCGCCCACGGCCGGGCGCGGGCCGGGCGGGTTCCGTCGTGACCTGCCGCCCGGGGAGGCGGGCGGCGTTTCGGAACTCACTGCCGGGCGCGGGCCGGGTGCGTTGCGCCGTGATCTGCCGCCCGGGGATGCGGGCGGCGTTTCGGAACTCTCTGCCGGGCGCGGTCCGGGCCGGGGCCTTCCGCCCGGTGACGCGGCTGAGGCTTCGGAACTCACCGCCGGGCGCGGGCGGGGCGGGTTTCGTCGTGACCTGCCGCCCGGGGAGGCGCGTGACGCTTCGGAACTCACTGCCGGGCGCGGGCCGGGTGCGTTGCGCCGTGATCTGCCGCCCGGGGACGTGCTCGACGCGCTCGAACTCGCCGCCGAGCGTGGGTTTCTCGTCGAGCACGGGGCCGGCCGGTTCCGGTTCGCGCACGCGCTGGTCCGCGACACGATCTACCAGGACCTGTCCCAGTCGCGCCGGGCGCGCCTGCACGCGCGGATCGGCGAGACGATCGAACGCCTGCGGCCTGGCGATGTCGCCGCGCTGGCGCACCACTTCCTGCTCGCCGAGGCACCCGAGGCGGTCCGGTACGCGCGGGCGGCGGCCGAGGACGCCGAGCGCCGGTTCGCCCCGCACGAAGCCGCCCGGTTGTGGCAGGCCGCGCTCGACCACGCCGGTGCGGCGGGTGTGTCGGAGCGGCTCGAACTGATCATGGGCCTGGTGCGGGCGCTGGCCGTGACCGGGAGGCTGGACCGGGCCCGGCAGCACCGGGCCGAGGCGCTGACGCTGGCCGAGCGCGTCGGCGACCCGGCGCTGACCGCACGCGTGCTCACCGCGTTCGACGTGCCCGCGATCTGGACCGCGAACGATGACCCGGCGCTGGCCCGGCGGATCGCCGCGGTGACCGAGCGGACCCTGGAGGCGTTGCCGCCGGGCGAGGACGCGGTTCGCGCGCGCCTGCTCGCCACCCTCGCCCTCGAACTACGCAACACCGCCGGCGCGCGCGGACCGCGGGCCGCGCGGGAGGCCGAGACGCTCGCGCGGCGCCTGGACGATCCCGCGCTGCTGGCGTTCGCGCTGAACGCCCGGTTCATGCAGTCGTTCGAGCGGGCGGGGCTCGCGCCGGAGCGGGCCCGCATCGGGCGCGAGCTGGTCGAGCTGGCGCAGCGCCACGAGCTGGTGACGTTCGAGGTGCTCGGCCACCTCGTGCTGATGCAGGCCGACTCGGCCCTCGCCGATTTCCCGGCCGCCGACCGCCATGCGGAGGCGGCCGACCGGCTCGGCGAGAAGCACGAGATCCCGCTGGTCGGCGTCTTCACACAGTGGTACTGGGCGATGCGGGCGTCCGCCACCGGACAACCCGCCGAAGCGGCGTACCGCGCCGCCGCGGTCCGGCTGGCCGGCACCGGGATGTCCGGTGTGGACAGTGGGATCCTCGGCTTCGCCCTGCTGAGCGACCGCATCCAGCGCGGCGCCGCCGCCGGGGGCGACCTCGACTTCGGCGCCTACGAGCCGTGGTGCCGACCCGTGGTGTCCGACGACGGTTCGGACATCCCGCCCTCCCCGCGGGACCTGCTCTTCGAGGCGCGCACCTGCCTGCACGCGCTGGTCGCGATCCGCCGCGGCGACCGCGCCACGATGGCCCGTCTGCACGCCGAACTGCTGCCCGCCGCGGGCGAACTGGCCGGCGCGGGCAGCGGACTGCTCACACTCGGCCCGGTGGCCCGATACCTCGAAGCGCTGGCCCGCCACGGCGCTGTCTGAAGTGGGGGCCGCGTCTCGTATGTGCGGTGCGGTTTGGACGGAGGATCGCACCGCATGTGGCCGCCGGTGCTCGCCACGGTGCCGTTCGACGCGGGAGCTACGCCTCGCGTGTGGCTGGTGGTGCCCGGCGCAGTGCCGCTTGAAGCGGGATCACACTCATCGCGAGGTCAGCTGTCGTCGCGGTGGCCGGGGGTGCCCGGAGCCGCGTCGTGTGTGTGGCCGGGGGTGCCCAGCGCGGTGGTGTCTGGAGTGAGGGCGCGTCGCGCGTGTAGCTGGGGGTGCCCAGCGCGGCGCTGCCTGACGCGAGATCGCACCGGCGTGTGGTCGGCGTGGGTGACGCGGGCCGCTGGGCGGGGTGCCGCGGTGGCTTTGCGTGGGGTCCGGTTTCGCGTCGGTTGGCGGGGGTGGGTGACGCGGCTCCGATGTGGAGCTGAGTGGATCCACGCCGGTGGCCTTCGGCGGTTTTGCCGTCAGGCGGCCGAAATGATTCGTGGGTCGTGTGGCAGTGAGTTGCTCCTCTCTGGTCGGCTCGTGCGACTTCAGCGGCTGACCATCCGCCGCCCGGCACGCGTTCCGGGAGCGGCAGTCATTGCGGGCGGTGGGCGAACCTCACCCGCCTTCCGACCAGACGCCCAGTTCGTTTCCGCTTGGGTCGGTGAAGTGGAAGCGCCGGCCGCCGGGGAAGGAGTACGGGCCGTTCACCACCCGGCCGCCTGCCTGCTGCACCGCTGACACCGACTGCTCCAGGTCGGCGGAGTACAGCAGCACGAGCGGGCCGCCCGGGCGTCCGGCCTCGCCGGCGCGAAGGTTCCCCGGGGGCACGGCGTCGTCGGCGGGGAGGTCCTCCGGGCGCACCGCGTCCCCGGCGCGGAGGCCGCCCACTTCCGGTCCGGTGCCGTCCCGGGGGTTGCGGATTCCGGCGTACTCCGGGCCGCAGTCGTTGAACGTCCAGCCGAACGCCTCGCCGTAGAAGCGCTTGGCCTCGCCGACGTCGGTCACCGTCAGCTCGATGTAGTCGAAGGAGTGGTGCTGGTGTGTGGTCGTCTCGGTCATGTCAGGCAGTGTGCCCGGGGAGTACGACAGTTTCGGCCCCGGCAGGTGATCGGCTTCACGAGATGGCACTCTCATCGACCTTTACCTCCACTAAACTGGAGCTTTCAGACTTACCGTATGAATACGACAACCGGTGAAATCACAGTCCTCGGCCTCGGTGAGATGGGCTCGGCCATCGCCCGGGTGTTCCTCGACCGCGGATACCGCACGACGGTCTGGAACCGGACCGCGAGCAAGGCCGCGCCGCTCGTCGAGGCAGGTGCCACCACCGCCCCGACGGCGGCGGAAGCCGTGGCAGCCAGCCAGCTCGTCGTGGTGTGCCTGCTCGACGGCACCGCGGTCGACGAGGTGCTGTCGACCCTCGGGGACACGGCCCAGGGCAAGGTCCTGGTCAACGTCACCAGCGGCTCCCCGGACCAGGCGCGGGCCTATGAACGCTGGGCGCACGAGCACGGCGCGCAGTACATCGACGGCAAGATCATGGGCGACCCGCCGTACGTGGGCACGCCGAACGCGCGGTTCCTGTTCAGCGGCTCCGCCTTCGAAGCGCACCGCGACGCGCTGAACCTGCTGGGCGCGGTCAGCTACCACGGTGACGACGCCGGCGCGGCGGCCGTCGAATTCCTGGCCCAGGTCGCCATGGGCTACGAAGTGCTCCTCGGCTTCCTGCACACGCTCAAGCTCGTGCGGTCCGAAGGCGCCGACGTCACCGGGTTCGCCGACCGCTTCGCCGCCTCGCTGACCGCCTATCAGCCCCTGCTCACCTCGATCGCGAAGGCCGTCGAGAGCCGCGAGTACCCGCCGGACCTCGGGCCGCTCGACGTCCAGTTCGCGCTGATGGACGACCTGATCGGCCACCGCGAGTCGGTCGGCGTGGAGGCCGTCCGGATGCGGGAGACCAGGGAGCTGATGGCGCGCCGGATCGCCGACGGTCACGGCGGCGAGGGCTTCTCCGGCGTCTACGAGCTGCTGGCCGGCGCCCCGAACCAGCGGGCGAGGTGATCGTCCAGGTCGCGCTGATCGTCGCCGATCCAGGCGACGTGCCCGTCCGGCCGTAGCAGGACGCCCGGAACGTCCAGGGCCGCCGTGGGATCCGCGACCTGGTCGACCCGGTCCGACCAGCCGCCGACGGTCAGGCGTCCGGTGCGGTCCAGCAGCAGGCCCCGGCCACGGTGCAGCAGGTCGTAGAGGCGCCCGCCCTGCACGTCGACGTCACGCAGGCGGCGGCCGAGCAGGGCGGGGCCTTCGCCGAAGTCGTAGCGGACATCGATCGCGGTGATCTTCTCGATCAGGTAGCGGTTCACCTCGTCGAAGTCCATCAACTCGGTGAGCAGCCTGCGCACCGCCCGCGGCCCCGGTTCGGGCGACAGCAGTTCCATCTGGGCGCGGGTGTTGTCCAGCACGTCCGCGGCGACCGGACGGCGTTCGTGCTCGTAGGTGTCCAGCAGTGGGCCCGGCGCCCAGCCGCGGACCTGCGCGGCCAGCTTCCAGCCGAGGTTGACCGCGTCCTGGACACCCAGGTTGAGGCCCTGCCCGCCGGTGGGCGGGTGGATGTGCGCCGCGTCGCCGGCGAGCAGCACCCGCCCGACCCGGTAGCGTTCGGCCAGCCGGGTGGCGTCCCCGAAACGGGACAACCAGCGCGGGGAGTGCACGCCGAAATCGGTGCCCGCAACCGCGCGCAGCTGGTGCTGGAAATCCTCGAGGGTGGGCGGTTGCGCGCGATCGCTGACTTCAGCGGCGGGGACGACGACGCTGTAGATCCCTCCGCCGAACGGCCTGAGCCAGAACGGTTGGTGGGTTTCCGGGACTTCGGCGACCCTGGCGGCGATCTCCTCCGGCGGCACACCCACTTCCATTTCACCCATCAGTGTTTCGGTCCGCGAGGGGTCGCCGGGAAAGCCGACGCCGAGCAGTTTGCGCACCGTGCTGCGTGCGCCGTCGCAACCGACGAGATAACGCGATCGCACCTGTTCCCCAGTGGACAGCGTGACCGTCACACCCTCGTCGTCCTGCTCGAACCCGGTCACCGGACAACCGCGCCGGATCTGCGCGCCGAGCCCGGCGGCGTGTTCTGCAAGCAGGTCTTCGATGACCGGCTGCGGTATTCCCAGCAGATAGGCGTGCGCGGAATCCAGACCGGTGGGCGCGGGTTTGCCGATGGCGGCGAAGAATCCGCCCGCCGGACGCTTCCTGCCGTGCGGGAGGACGCGATCCAGCAGTCCGCGCATGGCCATCAGCTCGATACTGCGGATGTGCAGACCGACGATGCGGATGAACGACTTGGGCTCGGTTTCCTGTTCCAGAACGAGTACTCGCACGCCGTGCAGCCGGAGCTCGGCGGCCAGCATGGCGCCGGTCGGCCCGCAGCCGGCGATGATCACATCGAAACGTGGAGAATCCATGACGGTGCCTTTCGGGAGTGCCTTGATGTCGAGGCGCTCCCGGCGACACCTACGTCGATCGCCCGGCCGTGACGGGATGGGGGAGCACCCACTTCGGTACTGCGGTCATGGGGCTCACCTCCTCTGGCGGTGTCACGGTCGACTACAAGCTACAAGCCGCGCGTCACCCCGTCCACCCAATTGATCACAGCGTGAGAACCACCGATGAGAATTCCTCCGCCGCGTCGTCAGTTCTGGTAGCCCCCGCACCGGTGGAAGGATCGATGACCATGACCGACGACAGATCGCTGGGTGACGACATCGCGGCGGTTCGCTCCGGTGACACGGCGCGGTTCGCGGCTCTCACCGAGCGCTACCGCCGTGAGCTGCAGGTGCACTGCTACCGGATGCTCGCGAACTACGCCGACGCCCAGGACCTGACGCAGGAGACGTTCCTGCGAGCGTGGCACAAGCGGGAGTCGTTCAAGGGTCACGCGGCCCTGCGGACCTGGCTGTACCGGATCGCGACGAACGCCTGCCTCGACTTCCTGGACAAGCGCAACGACCGCACACCCGTACCGTCCGAGCTCGCCTCCGAGTTGCGGTACCTCCAGCCCTACCCCGACCGGATGCTCCCCGAGGACCCGCAGGAATCGGTGGTGGCGCGGGAGACCATCGAGCTGGCGTTCATCGTCGCCGTCCAGCACCTGCCGCCGCGGCAGCGGGCGGTGTTCATCCTGCGCGACGTGCTCGGCTGGCCGGCGTCGAAGGCCGCCGAGGCCCTCGAGCTGACCGTCGCATCGGTGACCAGCGCGCTGCAGCGGGCGCGCGTGACGATGCGCGAGCAGCTGCCCGGCCGCCGCCTCGACTGGCGCAGCCCCGCCACCCACGAGCTGTCGGACGACGAGCGCAGCGTGGTGCGGTCCTACATCGACGCCCATGAGCGCAACGACCTCGGCGGCCTGTCGTCCCTGCTGCGCGACGACCTGCGCTTCGCGATGCTGCCCGATTCGGGCACCGTGACCACGACGGCCAAGGACGCGGTGGACGGCTGGGTCTCCGGTGGGCTCTTCCAACCCGGCCACGACGACTGGCGCGGTGTCCCCACGACGGTCAACCGCATGCCTGCCGCCGCGCTGTACCTCCGCGCCCCCGGCGACCCGGAGCACCGGCTGTTCGCCATCGCGGTCCTGCACGTCGTCGACGGGAAGATCGCCGAGCTGACCGGCTTCGACGCCACCGGCCAACCGTGGCTGGACCTGCCCCCGACACTGTGAAGAACGGCGTCAGGCTTCGCGCGACCTCGCCCCAGTGCCTCGGCTCGTTGGTTGTCGATGGGGGACCAGTCGGCCGTCAGCTCGGCGAAGACCTCCGTTCGTGAGCGCCGCGCCGCGAACCCGCTGATCCCGCCCGGCCTGTTCGCCTCACGATGCCTGGCGAGGTCCATCGTCGTGACCGGGCTCGGCGTCGTCCTCATCGCGGGACTCGCTGTGGCGCCCCGGACGCTCGACGAACCCCGAGGAAGCAACAGAGGCTAACTCGCCGGGCGGCCGGCTCCCGCGTAGTCGTCCGTGCGGGTGCGGTACGTCGCGATCTGGATGGCCATGCCCTGCGTCGGCGCGTTGATCATCAGTCCGTTGCCCAGGTAGAGGCCCACGTGGTGGATGCGCGTCGCCGGGTTGCCGTAGAACACCAGGTCGCCCAACCGCGGCTCGGTGACCGCCTGGACGGACCGGAACTGCATGTCCGCGGTGCGCAGCAGGCTCACCCCGGCCGCGTCGTAGGCCGCCTTCGTCAGGCCCGAGCAGTCGAACCCGGCCGCGCCCGCCTCCGGGCCGTTGCCGCCCCACACGTAGGGCAACCCCAGCTGGTCGAGGGCGAACCGGGTGGCCCGCACCGACGGCGCGGACGCCGACGCCGGCTCCAGCGAGAGCTGCGCGTACAGCTGCGCGTTGCCGAGCGCCTGCTGCCGGAACAGGTCCGAGTCGCGGTAGGACTCGATCGCCTTCCACCAGCCCTGGCCGGCCTGCAGGTCGGTGTTGCCCGCGCACAGGGTGCGGCCCGCGGCGACGGACGCGTCGTCGATGTCCTGGATGTCGCCCCGCGCACCGGCGCGCTGCCACTCCGCCTGCGTCAGCTGCATCGGGCCGCCACGCGGCTCGGTGGCGGCCTCGCCCGCGGCGCCGGTCAGCGGCACCGCGCCCAGCGCCTTCGTCAGCGTGCCGTTCGCGTCCAGCGACCCGCCGCCGAACCGGCCGTGGTTCGAGCTGGCCTTGCCGATGCCGGCGAGCGTCACCCACGACAGGTGGCAGCCCGGGTCCTCCTCGCGCAGCGTCAGCTCACCCGTGGCGTACCCGATCAGCGCGCGCTCCGGGATGTCGAGCGGCCCGCTCAGCCCGGCCGCCCACTTCTCCAGCTCGCTTTGGCCCTGTTCCCGCGGCGCCTGCGCCTGCACCGGCGCGTTCGGTTCCAGCACGGTCGGCGCGGACGCGAGCGCCGCACCGCCCGCGGGCGGCTCCGGCGGCAGCACGTCGGCGGCGGCCGCCACCTGCTCCCGCGGCGGCTCGACGAGCAGCCACCCGCAGGTGGCCACGGCGGCGACGAGGATCAGCGCGATCAGGGCACGCCCGGCGGCGGCCCGCCCCCAGGATCGGAAACGCATGGTCACCTCGCCAACACTAAAAGACAACGGCCGGGCCGGACACAGTGATCCAACGACCGGACCCCCTCTTGCGTGACGGAAGACGAATAGGCTGCCCCCATGAACGCGATCAACGCCGGGCGGCTGCGCGCCGAACTGCTCGCCCCGCAGGGTCCGTACGCCGCGCTGGACGTCGTCCCCAGCACCGGGTCCACCAACGCCGACCTGCGTGAAGCCAGTGTCGAGGGCGCGGCGGACCGGACCGTGCTGATCGCCGAGGAGCAGACCTCCGGCGTCGGCAGGCGCGCGCGGCTGTGGGCGTCCCCGAAGGGCAGTGGCGTCTACCTGAGCGTGCTGCTGCGTCCCGTGGAGGTGCCGTTCAGCGCCCTCGGCTCACTGGCGATCGTGGCCGGGCTCGCGGTGACCGACCTGACCGCGGAGCTGGGCGTCGACGCGGTCCTCAAGTGGCCCAACGACGTGCTCGCCGGCCCGGCCCGGGGCAAGTGCGCGGGCATCCTGTCCGAGGCCGTCGCCGGGGACGAGCTGGCCGTCGTGCTCGGGATCGGGCTCAACGTCCGGCCGCTGGGCCCGGGTGTCGAGCCGGGCGCGGGCGGGCTGCTGCCCACCTCCCTGGCCGAGAACGGCGCCCGCACCACCGACCGCACCGACATCGCCGCGCTGCTGCTGGCCGCGCTCGCCGACCGCGAGGACCGCTGGCGCGCCGCGCGCGGCGACCTCGCGAAGGCCGGTCTGCTGGCGGACTACCGGGACCGCTGCGAGACGATCGGCCAGGAGGTCCGGGTGCTGCTGCCGGGCGACCACGCGATCACCGGCACGGCCGAGGACGGCGACGCCGCCGGCCAGCTCGAAGTGGCCGGTCAGGACGGGAAGCGGCACACCGTGTTCGCCGGAGACGTCGTGCACCTGCGCCCGGTACGGTGAGGCGGTCGCGAGAGGAGTTCGCAGTGGCCTACCCCGACGATCTGCTCAGCGAGAACGAGCAGGTCATAGTGCACAGCCATCCGCACGCGAAGATGCTGATCTGGCCGGTGATCGGTTTTCTCGTGACGGTGGGGCTGGGCATCTGGCTCGTCACGCTCGCCGCTGACGCGCCCGCGCCGTGGGACGACGTGGCCCGCATCGCGATCGCCGTGGTCGCGGTCGTGCTGATCGTCTGGTCCTTCCTGGTGCCGCTGATCCGCTGGCGCACCACCCACTTCATCGTCACGACCGACCGGCTGATCGTGCGCGAGGGCGTGATCAAGCGCACCGGCATCGACATCCCGCTCGGCCGGATCAGCAGCGTGCAGTTCGAGCACGGCATCGTGGACCGGCTCTTCGGCTGCGGAACGCTGGTGATCGAGTCCGCTTCGGACGAGCCGCTGCGCTTCGAGGACATCCCGCGCGTGGAACGGGTGCACACGATGATCTACCGCCAGGTCAACGACAACCCGTACGACGACTTCCCGGGCGAGCAGGGACCGCAACCCCGTGGCCGCGGCGTCTCCTGATCTCACCCGATCCAGCGATCTTCGGCTCGCGGAGCTGACCGCGGGTAACTGACCGCCGTCCGAGCGAGCCGGGAAACCGTTGGCACCGCTGGGTAATCCTCGGCGACGGGAAAGCGGGCCGCGGGCGATTCCCACCACGGCGGAATCGAGATGATCGCCGCGGCAGGTTGCGATTTGACCGCACGCCGCGACACGGTTCGGGCACTCATGCGTATTTCGGCTCGATGGGGCAACCTGATGCCGAGGGGGAACCGGAGCGCCGTGGCGCGCGTCCGAGTCCGAGCCGACTGCTGTACTCGCGAGGAGGGGTGCCGTGACCGAGCATCGGGCGCAGGTGGAGGAACTGCTCGCCGACTACCGCCGCAGCCGCGAAGATCTCGCTTCCGCGCAGCGCGCGCTCGCCGCCGTCACGGCCTCGGCCACCGACGCCGACGGGCTGATCACCGCGACCGTCGGCCCGCGCGGCACCCTGACCTCTCTCACCATCGCCGACGGCGCGTACTGGCGGTACCGGCCGAACGAGCTGGCGCAGCAGATCGTGCGCGTCACCGCCGAGGCCACCGTGCGGGCGCTCGCGCGGGCCGGTGAGGTGCTGGCGCCGGTGCTGCCGTCCGGCACGGACCCGCAGGCGCTGCTGCTCGGCACCGGTGACCTCGACGCGACCGAGATCGCGCCCGCGAAACCCCGTCCCGCGCCGGACGAGGAGAGCCTCGAAGACCAGACCTGGATGACCCGATGAGCGCCGGGTTCGAGGCCGACGCCGCCCGGCTCGCGGCCTCCGCAGGCGACTTCGACGGCCTCGCGGTGCGCGCGGCGGCCATCGCGGAGCGGCTGGAGCGGACGCTCGACGGCGCGGGCCAGGCGTGGGGCGACGGCGCGGTCGGGCAGGCGATCGCCGCGTCGCACGTCTCGCGCGCCGAGGAGACCCTGGACCGGCTGCGGAGCCTGTCCGGGCGGCTGACGACGTTCGGACGGACCGTCGGCGAGGCCGCCGGGCGCTACCGCGGGTCCGAAGAGGACGCCGAGCGGGCGATCATCGACACGGCACAGGGGTAGCGCATGGGCATCGAGCTACCGCGGGAACTCGCCGGCCTGGCGGGGGAAACCGGCCTGGAGTGGCCGGACGCGGACGAGGACAAGCTGCGCGAGCAGGCCGGCGCCTGGCGCGACGCGCACCGCGAACTGACCGCGCTCGCCGCGGAGGCCGACGAACACGCGGGCGCCGCGGTCGCCGCCCTGTCCCGGGACGCGGGCGAGGCGGCCGGGCACGCGTGGTCGGCGTTCGTCGATCCGGAGAACGGGCACCTGACCGCGGCCGCGCGCGGCGCCGCCGAAGCCGCCGACCGGCTGGAGACCGCGGCCGAGCAGGTCGGCGCCGCGAAGGTCGAACTGGTGCGGCAGCTCGTCGAGGCCGCGAAGAACCGGGACGCGACCCTCGCCGCCGCCGAGCACGGCCACCCGACCGCGATCCTCGGTGTGGAGCCGATTCTGCGTGGCACGGCGGCGAACCTGGCGGTCGTCACCCACGGCCTGGCCGCGACGCTCGGGCCCGGGCCGGTCGGCTCGCTGGTCACCCCGGTCGTCGAGCCGAACCCGGGCGCCCGCACCCCGGACGGCCAGGGCGCGCTGCTCGGGGTGGTCACCGGTCTGGCGCCGGAACTGGTGGCGCCCGTGGTGACGCCGTCGCCCGCGGTGCTGGGCACGGCGCCGCCAGCCGCGCCGGCCGTGGTGTCCTCGGCCGTGCTGACGCCGCCGGTGGTGCCGCCCGTGGTTCCCGAACCGGCCTTCGCCGACACCGACACCGGTCCGATCCAGCTCCCGGACCCGCCGACCCCGCCGTCACTGCCGCAGTACGAGGGCTTGCTGGACGCGGGCGGCTTCGACGAGGTGCCGACGCCCTCGACCGGGTTGCCCAACGCCACCGTCGCCGCCGGGTTCGCCGAGGCCGCCGTGCCGTCGCCGCCTCCGGTGGGAGCGCCGGGAATGCCGGGTGCACCGGCTCCGGCCGCTCCCGCCGCCGGGTACGCGCCGGCCGGTTACGCCCCGGCGCCGTACGCGCCTGCCGCGCCCGCGGCCGGCTACGCCCCGCCGGCGGGGCACGCGCCGTTCGCGCCCGGGCCGCGTCAGCCGAATGTCGCGCCGTATGCCGAGCCGGCGCCGCCGCGCGCGCCGGAGCCGCCGCCGATGGGGACGCCACGGCAGGAGCGGGAGACGATCGTCGCGCTGTTCCGGGTGCACATGTTCCCGATCGGCCACCTGCCCGTCGCCACCGACAAGCCCGCGCGGCAGCTGCCCGTGCGGCCGTCCGAGGTCGACTACGCGCCCGGGCTGCGGTTCCCGCCGCACGACCACCCGCGCTCGGACCTGGTCCGGACCGACGACGCGCTGGCGAAGGTCCAGGCCGGGTACGGCCGTCTGCCCTCGCCGGCCGGGACGCCCCCGGCGGAGCTGCTCGCCGGGTACGACCCGCTGGGCGGCCTGCACGAGCGCGACTGGGATCGCCGGTTCCTGGCCGGGAAGCGCCGTGAGGTGCCGGAATACGCGTGGCCGCCGGGCGAGCTGTACCCCGAGGGCGGCGCCGCGGAGGGCGAGCCGGAGGTGCTGGCCGAGGGCGCGGTTCTGGACCGCTTCGGCGATCCACGCGGCCGGGTCTTCGCGCCGGCGGGCACCCCGTTCGCGCGGCGGTCGCTGCCGCCGTCGGCCCGGACAGCCGGCTACCGGCGCTACCGCGTGCTGCGGGACACGCCGGTGTGGCGGGCGGTGTCGGCGCCGTGGTTCGGGCAGCCCGGCGGCGGCGAGCGGTACCGCGCGACCTACTCGGCCGACGAGCTGGTCACCCTGGGGTATCTGGCGGACATCACGTTCGAGGAGGGCGCTGCGCAGTGAACGTCGAGTCGATCGTGCGGTGGCTGGCGGCCATCGGGGTGCCCGGCGAGGTGATCTCGATCGGCAAGGAAGCCGACAACGCGTGGTGCCTGCTGCGGGTCGAGGAGTCCGAAGAGGGCGGTCCGGTGTGGGAGGTGTTCTGGCGCGAGCAGGGCAACCGCTACGACTGGGCCCGGTTCACCAACGAGCAGGTCGCCTGCCACTACCTGTTCGGCAGGCTGGCCTGGTCGCAGGTCGCGCGCGGGGCCGTGGGGCTGCTGCCCGCGCCGGCTTAAGGAGAGCTGACGGCACCGTTAAGCGATCCGGACTGGTGCTCGCGGGTTCCGGCGATGATGCTCGACGCATGATCACCCCCGACACCAAGGACTGGACCTGGGTGCTGCGCACGCCGTGCCCGGAATGCGGTTTCGACGCCGGCACGTTCTCCCGTGAGGACGTGCCCGCGTTGCTGCTTGCGAACGCCGAGGGGTGGCGCCGGGCGCTGGCCGAGCCGGACGTGCGGGAGCGGCCCGCGCCGGACAAGTGGTCCACGTTGGAGTACGGCTGCCACGTGCGGGACGTGTGCCGGATCTACCTGGAGCGGCTGCGGTTGATCCTCACGGAGGACGGCCCGCTGTTCCCGGACTGGAACCAGGACGCGACGGCGATCGAGGACCGGTACGAGACACAGGACCCGCGAGTGGTGGCGGACGAGCTGACCACGGCGGCGTCCCGGCTGGCCGAGGCGTTCGCCCAGGTCTCCGGCGAGCAGTGGCAACGCCCCGGCACCCGCAGCGACGGCGCCCAGTTCACGACGGACACCTTCGCGCGCTACTTCATCCACGACCCGCTGCACCACCTCTGGGACGTGACCGGGCAGCGGGCCGGGTGAGCTACCGCCGCAGGTGGCCGAGAGCCTCGTCGTGCAGGTGCCCGTTGGACGACAGCGCCGAGCCGCCGTCGAAGCGCTCCACGCCGGTCAGATCCGAGAACCGCCCGCCGGCCTCGGTGAGCAGGATCTGCATCGGCGCGACGTCCCACGGGTTGACGATCGGCTCGGCGGCCAGGTCGATCGCGCCCTCCGCCACCAGGCAGTGCTGCCAGAAGTCGCCGAAGGCGCGGGTCTCCCAGCACGCGTCGACCAGTCCCAGGTAGGCCTCGCGCGAGTGGTACTCGGTCCACGAGCCCAGGTCCGTGGTGGACAGGTAGGCGTCCGACAGCGACGACACCGCCGACACCGAGATCCGGCGCTCGCCCGCCGAGTCGCGCATCCACGCGCCGTCACCCGCCGCGGCCCACCAGCGGCGGCCGAGCAACGGCGCGCTGACCATACCGACCACCGGCTGCCCGACGTCGACCAGCGCGATCAGCGTCGCCCACACCGGACCGCCGCGCAGGAAGTTCTTCGTCCCGTCGATCGGGTCCAGCACCCACGCGCGGCCCGACGCCCACGCCGTCCCGCCGCGCTCCTCGCCGGCCACGTTGTCGTCCGGGCGCTCGGCGGCGAGCACCTCGCGCACCGCGTCCTCGACCGCGGTGTCCGCGTCGGTGACCGGGGTGCGGTCCGGCTTGCTGCTGACCTTCAGGTCGCGGGCGCGGAACCGGGCCGTGGTGATCGAGTCCGCCGCGTCCGCGAGCTTCTCCGCCAGGATGAGATCGTCCGTGTAGCTCGCCACGCCACGATGTTTTCACGTGGCGCGGTCGTAGAGTTGACCAGGTGAGCATGGTGTTGCTGGCCGAGGACGACCCGGCGATCGCGGACCCCCTGTCGCGTGCGCTCGAACGGGAGGGCTACGACGTCGAGGTGGTCGGGGACGGGCCCGCGGTACTCGACACCACCCAGGCCAAGCGGGTCGACCTGCTCGTGCTCGACCTCGGCCTGCCCGGCATGGACGGGCTCGAGGTGTGCCGCCGGTTGCGCGCGAACGGCAGCGAGCTGCCGGTGCTGATGCTCACCGCCCGCACCGACGAGGTGGACTTCGTGGTCGGCCTCGACGCCGGCGCCGACGACTACGTGGCCAAGCCGTTCCGGCTGGCCGAGCTGCTGGCCCGCATCCGCGCCCTGCTGCGCCGGCGGGCGCCCGAGGTGCTCGAGGCCGGTGGCGTGCGGATGGACCTGGGCGCGCGGATGGTGCTGGTGGACGGCCGCGAGGTGCAGCTGGCGGACAAGGAGTTCGAGCTGCTGCGGGTGCTGATGAGCCACGCCGGGCAGGTCGTCAGCCGCGACGAGATCCTCGCCGAGGTGTGGAACGACCTGGAGTCCAAGACCTCGAAGACACTCGACATGCACATGTCGTGGCTGCGCCGGAAGCTGTCGGTGACCAGCGACGGCAAGGGGTCGGTGATCCACCACGGCGACGGTGAGCGGCGCATCGCGACGGTCCGCGGCGTCGGCTTCCGGTTCAACGCAGACTAGTGCGCCGCCGGATCCTGCTCGCCATCCTGCTGGCGGTCGCGGTCACCGCGGCGGCGCTGGGCATCCCGCTCGGCGTCACCGCGTGGAAGCTCGTCGACAGCATCTACAACGAGGACCTCGCCGCCGACGGCGTGCAGATCGCCGCGACGCTGGACACCGAGCTGGCCGACGGGGCGCTCGACCAGAACGACCTCACGCAGGTGTCGGTGGCCATCCCGCAGGGCGGGAAGCTGGTCGTCGAGGTGCCGGGGCAGGAGCGGATGACCGAGGGCGCCGATCCGGGGGCGGATCCGGTGACCGCGACGGTCCAGCTGGCGCGGCAGGGGCACCTGGAGCTGTCGATCCCGTCCGGGCCGCTGCGGTCGCGGCAGACCACGGTGACGCTGGCCGTGCTGCTGCTGGTGGTGTTCTCGGTGACGATCGGGACGGTGGTGGCGACCGTGACGGCCCGGCGACTGGCGAAACCGCTGCGGCACGTGGCCGAGCGGGCGGCGCGGCTCGGTGGCGGGGACTTCCGGCCGGACACGAGCCGGTACGGCATCGGTGAGCTGGACATGGTGGCCGAGGCGCTGGACACGTCGGGCACCGCGCTGGCGCAGCTGGTGCAGCGGGAGCGGCAGCTGGTCGGGGACGTGTCGCACCAGCTGCGGAGCCGGCTGACCGCGCTGCAGCTGCGGCTGGAGTCGCTGACGGTCGCCGACGACCCGGACACGGCGGAGGAGGCGCGGGCGGCGCAGGAGCAGGCGGACCGGTTGTCGGAGGCGCTGGAGGAGCTGCTGGCGGCGGCGCGGGCGGCGAGCGAGGTCGACACGGAGGCGCTGGAGCTGGCCGCGGAGCTGCCCGAGGTGTCGCAGGAGTGGCGGCAGTTGCTGCGCGCGGAGGGCCGCAACCTGCGGCTGAAGATCGGCGAGGGCCTGATGGCGCGGGCGACGCCGGGCCGGCTGCGCGAGGTGGTCGGCGTGCTGCTGGACAACGCGCTGCGGCACGGGGCGGGGACGGTCACGCTGGCCGCGCGCCGGGGCGAGACCGAGGGCACGGTGGTGGTCGAGGTGAGCGACACCGGTTCGGGCATCCCGGACGACCTGGCGCCGCACATCTTCGAGCGGGGCTTCTCCGGCGGCGGATCGACCGGGGTCGGGTTGGCGCTGGCGCGAGCCCTGGCCGAGGCGGACGGCGGGCGGCTGGAGTTGTCGAGCCGTCGGCCGGCGGTGTTCAGCCTGTTCCTGCGGGTGCCGAATCCGGGGGATGTGCCGGAGGTGCGCTGGCCGGCGGAGCGCGTGCCGCGCTGAGCGGCCGGCCGGGTGGATCAGGCCGTCGGGTCTGGCTCGCGGGACGTGTCGCGGCGGCGTTTGCCCAGTTCGTCCGGGAAGACCCACCTCTTGAAGCCCCAGAAGCGGAACACCATCGCCAGCAGCATGCCGATGATGGATCCGCTGACGAAGTCCGCCGCTTCCTGCGCGAACCGGCTCACGTGTGGCAGTTCCAGGTGCAGCACGTACCGCGAAACCCACAGCGGAATCAGGTTCACGACCACGGCCAGGCCGCTGATCACGAAGAACAGCGCGGCCTCGTGATGCCTTTCCCGGCCCCCACGAGTGCGGAACGACCATTCGCGATTGAGAACGTACGACACGATCGTCGCGACGATGATCCCGATCGCTTTCGCCGTGGTCGGCTTGTCTTCCAGCACGCTCAGTTTCAGCAGGTACCAGACACCGTTGTCGACGATGAAGGTCGTTCCGCCGACGATCCCGAATTTGAGCAGCTCCCGATGCTTGATCAACACCGAGCGCAATGGCTCGGGCGTGTGCGACAACACGCTTTCCACAACGGTCACTCGGGCAGTCTACGGAGTCCGCGAAACCGGGGAGCGTCAGGCGGCGCGTGAGCCGGTTTCATCCGATTCCGCGACGCGTCCCGGATGTGCGTCCTCCTGCGGGAACACCCATTTCCGAAACGACACCCAACGGAACGCCGTACCGAGCAGCGTGCCCACGATCATGCCGCTCACGTAGTCCGCGATCTCCTGCGTGACCAGCCCGACCTCGGGCGTGTGCAGGTGCAGCACGTACCGCGACACGGCCAGCGGCAGCGCGCCCAGCCCCAGCGAGATCGCGCTCATCAGGAAGAACAACGCGGCTTCGTGACGCCGTTCGCGGCCGCCGCGGGTGCGGAAGGACCACTCGCGGTTGAGCACGTACGACACCACCGTGGCCACCAGCGTCGCGACCGCCAGCGCGGTCACCGGCTTACCGGTCAGCACGGTCAGCTTCAGCCCGTAGTTGACGACGTTGGTGATCACGAAGCAGGTTCCGCCGACCAGAACGAACTTCAGCAGCTCACGGCGCCGGACGAGGAACTTGCGCACCCCCCGGGGCAGGAACCGCAACAGTGCCGCGAAACCCGTCATGGCGGGTCACGGTACTCCGGGAGATCAGTACGGGATCCAGGGCAGCCACCACCACGGCCGCCCGTGGTCCTTCGACGTCGTGGTCGTCGTCGTGGTCGTGCGGCTGGAGGTCGTCGTCGTGGTGGTGGTCGTTTCGCGCGAGGTCGTGGTGGTCGTGGTGGACGGCGACGGGGTCACCGAAGTGGTGGTCGTCGTGGTCGGCGCCAGGCCCGGCAACGGCACCCCGCAGTGCGGGAACCAGCAGTCGAACGTCACCGTCTGCGACGCGTGCGCGGTGCCCAGCGTCGCCGACACCGTCACGGTCCGGGCCTGCTTCTCCGGCCCGTCCAGCTCGAACCACAGCCGCAGGTGCTCGCCCGGCTCCAGCGCGTTCAGGCTGGTGCACGTGGTCGTCGGGCCGCTGTCGCACGCCGCCCGGAAGCTGCCCAGGATCAGCCGCGCCTCGTCGTCGATCGAGAGGGTGACCGGCTTGGTGTTCGGGCCGGTGTTGGTCACGTCGACCGACAGCCACACCGAGCGGCCCCACACGTGCTGGCCGCTCCGCACGGCCTTCGCCTCCAGCGCCACCTGGTCCGGCGCCGCGGCCACGGACACCGGCACGCTGACCGACACCCGGACGTTCGACCCGGCGTTCACCGAACCGGTGACCTGGCCCGACGCCGCACCCTGCTCCGCCTTGAGCAGGAACGTCAGCACCGCGCTCTCACCCGGCCGCAACCCGCGCGGGGTGGTGCAGGTGACCGTGCCCTCGCCCGGCGGGCAGTTCACCAGCAGCGGCCCGGGCGCGGCCTGCGTCCCGAATCCACCGGCGCCGCCGCCACCGCCGCCCGCCGGCACCACCCGGATGCCGGGCGGCAGGTTCAACGTCGCCGCGACCGGGTCCGACACCGATCCGCCGTTGTTGCGCACCGTGATCGGCAGGGCGACCGGGTCACCGCCCGGTTCCAGTTCGAGCGCCGAGGACGGTCCCTCGGCGGTGATGTTCGCGGGCGCGCCGGGCGCCGGCGGCGGTGGCGCCGGGGCCGGCCCGGGCGCCGGGGGCGCGACGGGCGCGGGGGCCGGTTCGACGACCGGAGCCGGTGGCGGCGCGGCCGGCGGAGCGGCGGGCGGGGCCGGGGGCTGCGCGGGCGCGACCGCCGGCGGTGGCGCCGGAGCCGACGCGGCCGCCGGGATCTCCTGCGTGCCACCACCCGCGGCCAGCGCGGCGGCGACCGCGGCGGCCACCGCGACACCGGACACGCCGACCCCGACGAACTGCCGCGGCCCGGCGGCCGCGACGGAAGCCGCACCACCCGCGGACCCGGCCGCGGCACCGGCGGTCGCCACCGTCGCGGCCGTCGCCTTGCCCGCGGTCGCGAGGTAGCCCAGCGCCGCGCCACCCAGCACGATCGGCGCGATGATCGCCCGCAGCGCGCCGTTGACCTCGGCCAGCTCGGCGGCCAGCGCCCGGCAGTCCGCGCACTCGTCCAGGTGCGCCTCGACCTGGGCGCGTTCCCGCTTGGACAGGCCGTCGCGGGTCCACGCGCCGAGCCGGTCGGCGCATGCGCGGCACTTGTCGGCGGACGTCTCGGCCAGGTGGACCTGCAGGTACGCCTGCCGCAGGCCCTCACGGGCCCGGTAGGCGAGTGCGGACACGCCGTTGGGCGTCAGGCCGAGCAGCGGCGCGACCTCGGCCGGGCTCTGCTGCTCGATCTCGGTGTGCCACAGCACGGCCTGCCAGCGCTCGGGCAGCGACGCGAACGCCTTCGCCGCCATCGTCCGCTCCAGCCCGGCCACGGCGGTGTCGGAGAACTGCACGGTCAGCGCCTCCGCGCTGACCGTGGTCATGTCCTCGTTGAGGTCGACGCGCTTGTCCTTGCGGGTCTTGTCGTAGGCGGTGTGCCGGAGCGCGGTGAGCAGGTACGCGCGGAAGGCGCTGTCCGGGCCCTTGCCTGCGCGCAGCGTGTCGAGGACCTTCGCGAACGCGTCGGAGACCAGGTCGTCGGCCTCGGCGGTGGACCGGGCGAGCTGCCGCGCCAGGTTGTAGGCCGCGCTGACGTGCCGTTCGTAGAGCGTGCCGTACGCGGCCAGGGTGCCGGTGCGGACGTCGGTGATCAGCTCCGCGTCGCTCTTGCCCTCGAAATCGGCCGAAAGGGTGGACACCGCTCTCCTTCATCCCCGCTGCTGCGCGCGATCAGTGTGACTGACCGGTCCCGGCCCGTCACGCAACACCTGGCCCTATTGACCCGCACGGTGTAATTCCGTCACGACGCGCCGCTTCGATCGTCACATCACCGGAACAGCGGTCGCGGGACGAGAGGACGGTTGCCAGTGGACGTGCCGGCCATGGGGCTGCGGCTCGAACCGGAGCCCGGCGGCGGCGGATCGCTGCGCGAGCTGCGGGCGCGCTGGCAGGCCGCGAGCCTGGCCGCGGGATGGCGTTTCCCCAGCGACTGGGCGCTTCCCGAGGTCGACACGGTGTGCGCGGCGATGCTGCGGAACGGCTCCGCGGAGATCCCCATCGCGAGTCTGGTCAGGGCGCGGGCCGCGGCCGGCGCCGGGCTGGGCGAGACCCTCGCCGATCTGGCGGCGTTGCACGCGGTAACCACCCCTCCGGGGGAGTCCGGCGATCTGGTGAGCCCGGACGTGGACGCCCTGCCCGCCCGGCTACTGCGGGTGGCGGCGCTGGCGTGGGCCGATGTCGCGATGGACAAGCTCGCCACCACCGAGGTCGTCGACCCGCTGACCGGCCTGCCCACCGCGTCCTACTTGCGCACCCGGCTGCGCGAGCTGTACCGCCGGCCCGGGCACCAGGTGTCCGACGACCACACCCTGCTGGTCGTCTCGGTCGACCTGTCCGCCGTCAGCGGCTGGCCCCGGCTCACCGCGATGATCCTGATCGCCGAGGCGCTGCGGGTGGTGTTCGACGGCGGCGAGAGCATCGCGAAGCTCGGGCCGTCCACGGTCGCCGCCGCGGTCCCGCGCGACGGCCGGATCGCCGCGAAGGCCGTGATGCTGCGGCGCGAGCTGCACGAGCGGCTCTCGGTCGACGACCAGCTCGAACCGGTCGGCCCGCCGAAGATCAAGCTGGTCCGGCTGCCCGCGACCCACGAGTCCGCGTGCGACCTGCTGCAGCGACTCGCACGAACCTGACCCTGTGGCCGCCGGAACCCGACCCTTCCGCGCACGCTGTAGTCGTTTCGTGATTTCCTGAAAGGGTGACCCAGTCAGTGCCCGCCACCGGCGGCGAGCGCCCCGGCGAGCCGGCGCACCCGCGCCTGGCCCTGCGCACCTCGCTCGCCCGGTTGTCGGTGCGGCCGCGTTCGATCCTGCTGCTGTCGCTCGTCCCGCTGCTCGCACTCGTCTTCGGCATCGTCGGCTGGCTGTTCGACTGGCGGCTCGGCGTGGACAGCGCGGTGTACCGGGCCGGGGCGATCACCCTCCTGCACGGCGATCCGCTCTACGACGCGAACACCCTGCCGCCGGAGCCGTGGTGGGCGCTGCTGCCGTTCACCTACCCGCCGACGGCCGCGCTGCTGTTCGTGCCGCTGGCGATCCTGCCGGTCCAGATCGCCTGGGGCGTGCTGACCGCGATCTCGGTGCTGGCGATGGCGCTGGTGATCCGCGTGGCGATCGGCTCGCTGCCGACCCCGCCCGCCGTGCGCCGCTGGTGGTCCTCACCGGCCCGCGCGACGCTGGTGTTCTCCCTGGTCATGCTGGGCCTGGAGCCGGTGTGGCGGACGATCTTCCTCGGCCAGATCAACCTGATCCTGATGGCCGTGGTCGTGCTCGACGTCCTCGTCGTCACCACGCGGAACACCCGCTGGGGCGGGGTGCTGGTCGGCATCGCGTCGGCGGTGAAGCTGACGCCGCTGGTGTTCGTGGCGCACCTGTTCCTGACCGGCCGCCGCCGCGAGGCGTTCCGCGCGTTCGGCGTGTTCCTCGGCCTGCAGCTGCTGATGCTGGCGCTGATCCCGGGCGACACGATCCGCTACTGGACCAAGACCATCTCCGACACCGGCCGCATCGGCCCGGTGCACTGGGCGGGCAACCAGTCGCTCAACGGCCTGATGAACCGGCTCACCGACCTGGCGCCGTGGGCGTCGAAGGCCGCGCTGGGCGTCGCGGCGCTGCTGGCGATCCCGGCCGTGTGGCTGATGCTGCGCTTCCACCGCCGCGGGCAGGCGCTGGCCGCCCTGCTGGTCACCGCGTTCTTCGGGCTGCTGGCCTCGCCGATCTCGTGGTCGCACCACTGGGTCTGGGCCGTGCCGCTGCTGGCGGTGCTCGTGTCGCGGCTGCCGCAGACCACGCCCGCCACCGCCTGGAGGCGCTGGGTCGCCACCGGGGCGGTGGTCGCGGTGTTCATCAGCTGCGTGCTGCTGGCGCTGCCCAACGGGCGCAACATCGAGCTGCACTGGAAGTTCTGGCAGACCGTGCTGGGCAACGCCTACATCCTCACGCCACTGGTGCTGACCGTGGTGCTGGTGACGCGGTGGGCGCTGCAGCGCCGGCGGGAGCGGGCGCGTGACGACGTTACGGTCGCGGGCTGAGCCCGCCCTGGTCGGCGCCCTCGTCCTGGGCGCGCTCGCGGTCGGCGTGGCCGGCTGGCTCGCGGGCTGGCAGCTGGGCGCGGACAGCGCCGTCTACCGCGCCGGCGCGCTGACCTTCCTGCACGGCGACGCGGTCTACACGCCGGAGCGGCTGTCCACGCTGCCGTCCTGGGTGTCGCTGCCGTTCACCTACCCGCCGGCCGCGGCGCTGCTGTTCGTCCCGCTGGCCGCGCTGCCCAGCGGACTGACCTGGGGCGTGCTGGCGGCCGCGTCGGTGCTGTCGCTGGCCGTGGTGATCCGCGTGAGCGGGCGGTTCCGCGGCTGGGCGGTCGCCGGGCTGACCGTGGCGGCGCTGGGGCTGGAGCCGGTCTGGAAGACGATCTTCCTCGGGCAGATCAACCTGGTGCTGCTCGCGCTGGTCGTGCTCGACGTGCTGGTCCTGGCCGGCTCGCGCTGGTCGGGCGTGCTGATCGGGGTCGCGGCCGCGGTCAAGCTGACGCCGCTGATCTTCGTGGCGCACCTGTTCGTCACCGGCCGGTGGCGGGACGGGCTGCGCGCGCTGGGCACGTTCGCCGGGCTCCAGATCTTGATGTTCGCGCTGATGCCCGGCGACGCCGCGCGTTACTGGGCGGAGGCGGCGTTCGACCCGCACCGCGTCGGCGGGGTGTCGTGGATCTTCAACCAGTCGCTCGGCGGGCTGGTCAACCGGCTCTCGCACGAGGCGTCCTGGTCCACCGCGGTCGCGCTGGGCATCGGGGCGGTGCTCGCGGTACCGGCGGTGTGGCTGGTCCGGCGGCTGCACCGGCGTGGCGAGACGCTGGCCGCGTTGCTGGTGACCGCGTTCCTCGGGCTGCTGGTCTCGCCGGTGTCCTGGTCGCACCACTGGGTGTGGGCGGTGCCGCTGATCGTCCTGCTCGCGTCGACGGCGCGCTGGGTGTGGGCGGGCCTGGTGACGGTGTTCTTCGCCAGCTGCGTGGTGATGCTGGTGCCCAACGGCGGCGACACCGAGTTCGGCTGGGGACCGGAGCTGTTCGTGCCCGGCAACGCCTACGTGCTGGCCGCGGCGCTGGGAATCCTCGGCCTGACGGCTCGTGAGCTGCGTCTCCCCGTAATCTAGAGCCGTTATGGACAAGCGCACAGGCCTCCCGATCGTCGGGATGGTGGGCGGCGGCCAGCTCGCCAGGATGACACACCAGGCCGCGATCTCGCTGGGACAGTCGATGCGGATCCTCGCCGTCGACGCGAACGACTCGGCCGCGATGGTCGCCGGGGACGTCCAGCTCGGGCACCACACCGACCTCGACGCGCTGCGCGAGTTCGCCAAGACCGTCGACGTGGTGACCTTCGACCACGAGCACGTCCCGTGGGAGCACCTGTTCGCGCTGGTCAACGAGGGCTTTACGGTCCGCCCTGGGCCCGACGCGCTGGCGTTCGCGCAGAACAAGCTGGTGATGCGCGACCACCTGTCCGCCACCGGCTTCCCGTGCCCGCCCTACGCCGAGGTGTCCGAAGTGGAGGACATCCTCAAGTTCGGCGCCGAGCACGGCTGGCCGGTCGTGCTGAAGGCCGCCACCGGCGGCTACGACGGCCGTGGCGTGTGGATGGTCGAGTCCGACGCCGAGGCCCGGACGCTGGTGCCCGAGCTGCGGGCCGCCGGCACCGAGCTGCTGGTCGAACAGCGCGTCACGATGAAGCGGGAGCTGTCCGCGCTGGTCGCGCGCTCGCCGTTCGGGCAGGGCGCGGCCTGGCCGGTCGTGGAGACCGTGCAGGAGAACGGCATCAACACCGAGGTGCTGGCGCCCGTGGCGGGCCTGACCTCGCGCCAGGTGCACGAGGCGCAGGAGCTGGCGCTGCGGCTGGCCGACGAGCTGAACGTGGTCGGCATCCTGGCGGTCGAGCTGTTCGAGACCGACGGCGGCCTGCTGGTCAACGAGCTCGCGATGCGCCCGCACAACTCCGGCCACTGGACCATGGACGGCTCGGCGACCTCGCAGTTCGAGCAGCACGTGCGCGCGGTCCTGGACTACCCGCTGGGCGTGACCGACCTGATCGCGCCCACGGTGATGGCCAACGTGCTGGGCGCGCCGGAAACCCCGCGGATGGCGCCCGACGAGCGGCTGCACCACCTGTTCGCCCGCTTCCCGGACGCCCACGTGCACTTCTACGGCAAGGGCGAGCGGCCCGGCCGCAAGCTCGGGCACGTCAACTTCGTCGGCGGCGACCTGGAGAGCCTGCGGACCCGCGCCAAGCTGGCCGCGCACTGGCTGTCGCACGCCGAATGGCCCGACGGCTACGACATCCACTGAGAGGGGAGCACGCGTGACCGACGTCGGCGTGATCATGGGCAGCGACTCCGACTGGCCCGTGCTCGAAGCGGCCGGGACGGCGCTGGACGAGTTCGGCGTGTCCTACGAGGTCGGCGTGTACTCCGCGCACCGGACCCCGCAGCGGATGCTCGACTACGCCCGCACCGCGGCCGACCGCGGCATCAAGGTGATCATCGCCGGGGCCGGGGGAGCCGCGCACCTGCCCGGCATGGTCGCCTCGGCCACGGTGCTGCCGGTGATCGGCGTGCCGGTCCCGCTGAAGTACCTGGACGGGATGGACTCGCTGCTGTCGATCGTGCAGATGCCGGCCGGGGTCCCGGTGGCGACGGTGTCGATCGGTGGCGCCCGCAACGCCGGGCTGCTGGCCGTGCGGATCCTGGCCGCGCAGGACCCGGCGCTGCGGGAGAAGATGGCCGCCTTCCAGGCCGACCTGGAACAGCTGGTGCTCGACAAGGACGCCAAGCTCCGCGAGAAGATCGAGTCCTAACTCGCGGTGTACTGCTTCGCGATGAAGGCTGCGGCCTGGTCGACGCTGCCGTCCGTGGCGTAGCTCAGGTGGCCGTCTTGATCGTCTGCCCGTACAGGCCGAGCGGGTTGCCGAACGCGATCACCGCGACCACCCGGGGCGCCAGCTCGGCAGGGATGGTCTGGCCGGTGCCGAGGTAGGTCCGGATGCCGATCGCGGCGCTGGTCTGGTCGTAGCTCGCGGCGTAGTCGACCGCGTAGGACGACACCGAGGCCGAGGGCAGCGCGGACTTCACGTCGGACACCAGCGGGGTGCCGGTGATGCCGAGGCCGGGGACCTCGCCGCTGCCGCGGGCGAACACGATCTCGAGGTCCGCGCAGGCCGCGGTGGTCGCGGCCGCGCCGGTCGCCGCGGCGCCGGCCAGTCCGAGGACGGCGCAGGCGAGCAGGGTCAGGGTGCCGAGTCTCGTGTGGAGCGTTCACCGAGTGTCCCGCCATCGTGTTGGCCGGGCATCGGTGAGATCACCAGTGTCGGTGAACTCTCGGTCGGTCCGGTTTCCGCCGGGTATCCGGCGATCATGGAGTTCTCGCGCCGCACCCTGGGCATGTTCGCCGCTTCCGCCGGATTCGTCCGCGTCGAGCCGCCCGCGGCGCGAGCGCCGGTCGGGCTGGTGCTGTCCCACGAGCAGTTCCGGACGCACCGGCTGCTGGACTTCGCGCGGCAGGCGGAGGCGGCGGGCTTCGCGTTCGTCTGGGCCAGTGACCACCTGCAGCCGTGGCAGGACAACCAGGGGCACTCGATGTTCCCGTGGCTCACGCTCGCCCTGGTCGGTGAGCGCACCCGGCGCGTCACCTTCGGCTCCGGGGTGACCTGCCCGAGCTACCGGCACCACCCGACCGAGGTAGCGCAAGCGTTTGCCTCCCTCGAACTGCTCGCCCCGGGACGGACGTTCCTCGGTCTCGGGACCGGTGAGGCGGTCAACGAGCAGGCGGGCACCGGCCAGTACGGCCGCTACGCCGAGCGGCACGACCGGCTGGTCGAGGCGATCGAGCTGATCCGGCGGCTGTGGACGGGGGAGCGGGTCACCTTCCGCGGCCGGTTCTTCGCCACCGACCAGCTCAAGCTGTACGACCTGCCGGCGAAGCCGCCGCCGGTGTACGTGGCCGCGCAGGGGCCGAAGAGCGCGCGGCTGGCCGGCCGCTACGGCGACGGCTGGATCACCCAGGCCGGAGCGTCCCTCGACCCGGCGCTGCGGGAGGCGTTCGCCGCGGGCGCGCGGGAGGCGGGCAAGAACCCGGACGCGATGCCGAAGTGGGCCGAGCTGTTCGCGGTGGTCGGCGACCAGCGGGAGATCGACCTGGCGGCGCAGCGGTGGCGGTTCACGGTCAAGCCGGCCGACCTGCCCAACCCGGTCGCGATCCAGGAGGCCGCGCAGGCCACCCCGCTGGCCGAGGTGGCCGGCCGCTGGACGGTGGGCACGGATCCGGCGGTCCACGTCGCGGCCCTGCGGAAGCTGCTGGACGCGGGTGTGACGCCGTTCCTGCACCTCCCGCAGGAGGACCCGGGCGTGGCGATCGAGTTCTACCGCGCCCGGGTCCTGCCGCTGCTCTAGAGCCGCTGCCGCAGCTCCCGCTTGAGGATCTTGCCCGCCGCCGACACCGGGATCTCGTCGACGAACCGCAGCTCGCGGATCCGCTTGTAGGGCAGGACGTTGTCGTTGACCGCGGACAGGATCTCCGCCTCGGTCACGTTCTCGTCCGCCCGCACGACGAAGGCCACCGGCAGCTCGCCGACGTCGGTCTGCTTGCGCCCCACGACGGCCGCCGCGGCGACGCCCGGGTGCGCGATCAGCAGCTCCTCCAGCTCACGCGGGTACACGTTGTACCCCTTGTACAGCAGCATGTCCTTCTTGCGGTCCACAATGGACAGGTAGCCGTCCTTGTCCAGCACGCCGATGTCGCCGGTGTGCAGCCAGCCGTCCACCAGCACGGCGGCGGTCTCGTCGGGCCGGTTGTGGTAGCCCGCCATCACCTGCGGCCCGCGGATGCACACCTCGCCCTGCTCGCCCTCGGGCACCGGGTCCTCGCCGCCCTCCAGCGGCACGATCTTGACCTCGGTGTCGAACACCGGCACGCCCACCGACCCCTGTTTGCGCAGGCCGGAGCGGAACGCCGGGTTGATCGTGGCGCCCATGGTCACCTCGGTGAGGCCGTAGCCCTCGGTGATCACCGCGTCCGGGAACCGCGCGGCCAGCGCCTTGAGCATCTCGTGCGGCAGTGGCGCGGCGCCGGAGCTGATGCCGCGCACGCTCGACAGGTCGCGCGTGGCCAGGTCCGGGCTCGCCAGCAGGGCCGCGAACAGGGCGGGCGCGCCGCCGATCGAGGTGACCCGCAGGCGTTCGGCGTCGGCCAGGTAGGCGACCGGGTCGAAGCGGTCGTGCAGCGTGGTCGAACCACCGCCCATGACCGGCACGTTGAGCCCGCCGATGGTGCCCATCGCGTGGAACCACGGCGTGAGGTTGATGCCCGAGCCGGTGCCCAGCCGGGTGGGCCACTCGTCGGGGCTGCCGACCTGGTCGAGCGTGAGGTCGCCGTCGTCGTCCAGCGCCGGCAGTGATCCGGTGCCCCAGCAGGCGTACTGCAGCGTGTTGACCACGACGTTGCGGTGCGGCAGCCGGACGCCCTTCGACCGGCCGGTGGTGCCGCCGGTGTAGGCGAGGTGGGCGAGGTGGGTGCGGGTGTCGATGTCCAGGTCGGGACGGGTGTCCGGCTGGCCGTCGGCGAAGGCCTGGAACTCCACCTGGCCCTCGGCGAGCCCGGCCGGGTCGTCCGGGGCGACGACCACGACCAGCTCGACGGCGGTCTGGGCGCGGACCGCGGTGACCACCGGCGCGACCTTGCCGAGCGTGACCACCGCGACGGCGCCGGAGTCGGCGAGCTGGTGGGCGAGGTCCGCGGGCGGGAGCAGCGGGTTCGCCGGGGTGAAGGTGGCGCCGGCGAGCAGGATCCCGTAGTAGGCGACGGGGTAGGCGAGGCAGTTGGGCAGGTGGATGGCGACCGTGGCGCCCGGCCCGATGCCCCGTGCCCGGAGCGCGTTGGCGAACCGGCACGCGGCGGCGTAGGTCTGGGCGTAGGTGAGGGAGCGGTCGTGGTGGGTGAACGCGGTTCGGTCGCCGTAGCGTTTCGCGGCACCGGCCAGGATCGATCCGGCGGGGACGTCGGGGTAGTCCAGCGATCTCGGGAGGTGGGGCGGCCATGACCCAGCAGTGATCGGCATCACCCCACCATAGAGCGAAGGTGCGGCCCAGAACACAATTCCGGCTAGTGAACGAGCACTAACATGGATGACGGACTTCTTACCCGCTCGATGAAAGGTGACGCAGGTGTCGGAGACCCCGGGCCTCTACCAGCTGGCCGAGGAGCACGAAGAGCTGCGTGCTGCCGTGCGTGCGCTGGCGGAGAAGGAGATCGCGCCGTACGCCGCCGAGGTGGACGAGCAGGAGCGGTACCCGTACGAGGCGTTGAAGGCGCTGAACGCGTCCGGCTTCAACGCGGTGCACATCCCGGAGGCCTACGACGGTCAGGGCGCGGACGCGATCGCGGCGTGCATCGTGATCGAGGAGGTCGCGCGCGTCGACGCGTCGGCGTCGCTGATCCCGGCGGTGAACAAGCTGGGCACGCAGCCGATCCTGCTGTCGGCGTCGGAGGAGCTGAAGAAGCTGGTCCTGCCGGAGATCGCGGCGGGGGCGACGGCGTCGTACGGGCTGTCGGAGCGGGAGGCCGGCTCGGACACCGCGTCGATGCGCACCCGCGCCCGGCTGGACGGTGACCACTGGGTGCTGAACGGGACGAAGGCGTGGATCACCAACGCCGGCGAGTCGACGTGGTACACGGTGATGGCGGTGACCGACCCGGACGCGCCGAAGAAGTCGAACGGGATTTCGGCGTTCGTGGTGCACAAGGACGACCCGGGCTTCTCGGTGGGGCCCAAGGAGCGCAAGCTCGGCATCAAGGGCTCGCCGACGCGGGAGATCTACTTCGAGAACTGCACGATTCCGGCGGACCGGATCATCGGTGAGCCGGGGACCGGTTTGAAGACGGCGCTGCGGACGCTGGACCACACGCGCCCGACGATCGGGGCGCAGGCGCTGGGCATCGCGCAGGGCGCGCTGGACGCGGCGGTCGCGTACGTGAAGGAGCGCAAGCAGTTCGGCCGCGCGATCGCGGAGTTCCAGGGCGTGCAGTTCATGCTGGCGGACATGGGCACGAAGATCGAGGCGGCCCGGCACCTGGTGTACGCCTCCGCGGCGGCCACCGAACGCGGCGACGCGCGTGCCGGTTTCATGGCCTCGGCGGCGAAGTCGTACGCGAGCGACGTGGCGATGTCGGTGACGACGGACGCGGTGCAGTTGTTCGGCGGCGCCGGCTACACCCGCGACTTCCCGGTGGAACGCATGATGCGCGACGCGAAGATCACGCAGATCTACGAGGGCACGAACCAGATCCAGCGCATGGTGATGGCGCGGGCTCTGTTGAAGGGTTGAGAGGTTTTTTGGCGGCGCGGTGCCCGGGTTGGGCGCCGCGCCGCTTCTTTTTGCGGGGGCTTCCTGCGGCAGCCAGGCACGGTTCGGCAAGCGCTGGACTCGGACGATCGCTCATCGGTCCCGGTGTTCCACATGCTGACGGCCGGTCTGGACAACCTGCGGCAAGCGTTGGACGTGGCGATCCGCAACTTTGATGCTGCCGATGATGAAGCCGAGAGGCACCTCCGGCGATTCAAGGAATGAGTGTCGAGTGACTCGTCTGTCGCGGTACATCTGCCTTCTTGCCGGTTCTGGTGCCGTCCTCCTGGCGATGGCCGGATGTTCCGAAACTGTTGCCGGGATGCCATCGCCCGCCGAAGAAGTCTCTGCCTCGCCTTCCGCCAGGTCCCCCGAGGAAGCGTTGGCCGACATGGACGCGTGCACCGTCCTCGGTCAGTTGCTCGAAGGTGAGGGATTCGCGCCCGGCGAGCGGAAGACCGCGCGCAACGAATGCCATGCTTCCAAGCCTGATTACGGGACGTATTCCCTTGCGCTTGATCCCGTTCAGGGGCTTTCGGAGTACTCAAGGCAAGTACCCGGTAGCGCTCCGGCGACCGTCAACGGCCGGGAAGCGCGCCAAGGGGAGCCGTTCGGCGCGGGGCAGGGTATGTGTGACTTCGCGCTGAAGGTCGGTGCGCATGGGCGCGCCGTGGCGACCGCGACGATGCTGCGTGCGGAACAGCGTGCGCGCGCCTGTGACGCCGCGCGGGAGTTGGCTGCCGAGCTGGAGCCCCTCCTGCCGAAGCAGTGACCACGCCTGTGGCCCTGCTCACCTGTTCATGTCCAAAATGTGGTTATTTCACCACCCGCTCACCTCGCTCCGGTACCGTCGGTGCCGCTAGTTGAAACTTCAACAAGAACGGGGAGCAGGGATGTACGACCGAGTCAAGGACGTGGCGGCGCTCGTCGGCCGGGTCGCGGTGGGTGTGGTCTTCCTCGCGCACGGCCTGCAGAAATGGGACACCGGCCTGGACGGTGTCACCACCATGATGAGCGGCATCGGCGTACCACTGCCGACCCTGTCCGCCCTCTTCGTCATCGTCCTCGAAACGATCGGCGCGGCCGCGTTCATCCTGGGCGCCGCGCTGCCCGTGCTGGGTGTGCTGTTCGCCGTGGACATGGTCGGCGCGATCTTCTGGGTCCACCTCGACGCGGGCCTCACCGGCCAGGGCGGCTACGAACTCGTGCTCGTCCTCGGCGCCGCGGCCCTCGCGCTCGGGTTCAACGGTGGGCGCCTCTCGCTGGACCACCTGCTCCTCGGCCGGCGGGCACGCAAGGCCGAACTGCAGACCGCCTAGGCGAGCAGGTCGACCGTCGTCCGTTCGGCGGCTCGGCGGTCGTCCAGCTTCGCCGGGTCCGGGTTCGAGATCTGCACCAGGTGGGCGCCGGCTGACAACGGGGTCAGCAGGCCCTCCAGCACACCCTCCGGCACGGCCCACTCCACAGTGGACAGCACCCGTGCGCCGGAACCGAGCTTTTCCGCCCGGCCACGGGCTTCCGACAGCACTTCGTCCACAGTGGAACCAGCGAGCGCCGGGGTGTCGCCGGAGATGGGGATCATCGGGCTGAAGTCGTCGCCGTAGGCGCGTGCTTCGTTGAGGTAGTCCAGCGCGCCCGCAACCGGTGCGGTCAGCCCCCGCCCCATCGGGTCCAGCGCCACGACCGCCGTGGACTCGGCGCCCTCGCCGGAACCGCCGGGCGCGACGAACGCCACCCGGGCACCCGACGGCGAAGCGACCACCTCCGCCCCGCACCACCACGCCCCGAGCAGCACCCCGGCCGTCTGCCAGTGCGCGGGCAGCACCACCGCCACCGGATCGCCCGGCTCCACGTCGAACTCCTCGACCAGCCAGTTCGCCGTCTTCGCGGCCCAGTTCGCGGTCGTCGCCACCGACAGCTCCACCCGGGTGCCCGCGGCGTCGTCGTAGTGGGTGATCAGCGGCTTCCCCGGCTGGGCCAGCAGGGGACGGAACAACGCATCGGTCAGGGACACCACATCAACCTAGTTGACGCAGGTGACCCCCGCCGGCACCGCCTGCACCACCGCGCCACCCGGAGCCGCCCCGCCGCCCGAACCGGGGCTCCGCCCGGCCAGCCCGGCGAAGAACTGCCGCACCGCCACCGGGTCGACCTCCACGATGCTCTGCTCCCCGTCCGGGCTGCGGCCGTTGATCGTGATCACCGGGATCGTCGTGAACGTGACGTCCCCGGACGCCAGCCCCTTCGCCTTGTCCGCGAACTGCAGCAGGTCGAAGTCCGGGTCGAGCACCAGCGACCGGTGCAGCGCGTCGGTCAGGTCGCCGAGCGTGCCCGGGTTCGCCAGCACCCCGGCCGACAGCACCTGGTGCAGCGCCGAGGACAGGAACGCCTGCTGCCGCACGATCCGGTCCAGGTCCCCGCGCGGCAGGTTCTTCCGCTGCCGCACGAACGACAGCGCCTCGCCGCCGGACACGGTCTGCACCCCGGCTCGGAAGTCGGCGCCGGAGTCCTTGTCCTCGGTCGCGTGGTTCAGGCACACCTCGACCCCGCCGAGGGCCTCGGTGATCAGGTAGAACCCGAGCAGGTTGACCTCGGCGTAGTGGTCGATCCGCACCTGCGTGAAGTCCTGCACCGCCTGCACCAGCGCCTGCCGCCCGGCCTGGTCGGAGTCGCGCTCGACCTCGGCCGAATCCCGCTTGCCCCGGCCCCGCAGCTCGTCGGCCTTCGCCTGCTTGGCGAGGCCGTACACCGAGTTGATCTTGCCCTGTCCGCCGCGCGGCACGTCGATCCAGGTGTCCCGCGGGATCGACACCGCGAACGGTTTCGCACCGTTCTTCGGAATCCGCACGACGATGATCGTGTCGGTGTTCACCCCGCTGGTCTGCTCGGTGCGCAGCGTCTTGAGCACCTGCAGCGGCAGCGCGTTGCCCTGCATGTCCGTGCGGGCGTCCGCGCCGACCAGCAGGATGTCGTCGCCCCCGTCGTCGGCAGGCGGCGCCGGCTTGTCCTCGGGCAGGTCGAGGGCATCCGTGGTGTGCACGTTGCCCTGCACCTCGTGGTAGGTCGCCCAGGCGTACCCGGTGGCGGCCAGCACGAACGCCCACACCAGCGCGACCACCGCCTTCCCGGTCGCGCGGAACGGGTGACGACGGCGGCGCGGCGCTTCCTCGGCCGGCGGCTCCTCGGCGGGGGCCGTCGACCGCGGGTAGGGCGTCGGTTTCGGCTCGTCGTCCATCCCCGTGTCTCCCCCCTCGTCATCCCCTGGAACCAGGTTAAGGCACCGGGGCGTCAGTTCACACAGGGCACGTCGCCCGCGGTGATGGGCGGCGGCGCGGGGGAGGAGGAGGTCACCACCGGGGTGCTCGTCGTCGTCGCGGGCCGCCGGCTCGAGGTGGGTGGCGCGCTGGACGACGTCCGGGCCGGCGACGTGGGGGTGGCCGAACTCGACGCCGGCGCGCCCGAGTCGGAGGTGAGCTGGTCGACGAACGCGTGCACGGCCTGCGGGTCGACGCGCACGACGTCCGCGCCGCCGATGGTGGCGTTGCCGATCACCGGGATGGTGCGGAACTCGATGTTGCCGCCGTTGAGCCCGCGCATCTGGGCGGCGAACTCGGGCAGGTCCCAGTTGTCGGAGAGCACCACGGACTTCTTGACGGCGGTGATGACGTCGGAGAGCTTGCCGGGGTTGGCCAGCACGTCCCGGGACAGCATCTTGCGGGCCAGCCCGGACAGGAACGCCTGCTGCCGCGCGATGCGGTCGAGGTCGCCGCCCGGCAGGTCGTAGCGCTGCCGCACGAACGCCAGGGCCTGCACGCCCTCGACCGTCTGCCGCCCGGCGGGCAGGTCGACCCCGGACTTGCGCTCCCGCACCGGCGCCTTGAGGCACACCTCGACGCCGCCGAGGGCCCGCGTCACCTCGTAGAAGCTCGCCAGGTTGACCTCGGCGTATCGGTCGATCATGCCGGGCTTGCCGATGAACGTCTCCAGCGTGGCGATCAGGTTCTTCCGGCCGGTGACCTTGGCCTGCTCGTCGGCGGTTTCCAGGTCGACGCCCTGCTGCTGGAGTTCCTTGAACTTGTCGTTGTAGGCGTAGACGAACGCGCCGTTGAGCTTGTGCTTGCCGAAGCCGCCGGCCAGCTCGACCCACGAGTCGCGGGGGAACGAGATCGCCACCGCGCGGCGCCCGTCCTGCGGGATGTGCACGAGGATCATGGTGTCGGTCTGCTTCTCGCCGTCGGACTCGCCGGCGTGCAGCATGTCCAGCACCTCGCGGGGCAGCGGGTTGCCCTGCGCGTCGGTGCGGCTGTCCATGCCGACCAGCAGGATGTCGATCGCGCCGTCGAGCGGCACCGCGTGCAGTTCCTCGTCGAACACCTGGGTGGTGGACAGGCCGGAGTTGGGGTCGCCGATGAACTGCCAGCCGTACCAGGTGATGGTGAGCACCGCGACCGACACGAGCGCGACGACGAGCTTGCCGCCGCGCCGGACGATGACGGCGATGCGGTGGCGCCGTCGTCTGGGAGACGGGATGGGCCGCGCGGGCCACGTGACCTCGTCCGCGGCCTCCAGGCGGGTGGTAAGCCCGTCGGTCACACTCGCTCCCTCCCAGCCCCCGACCCGGGTGAATGCCACCAGATTACTGTTCGGGTGAGTGAAGCGGCCGTGGGCTGGTCCATGACGATCTTGAGGAGGAGCAGGCGATGCGGGTCCTGGTGACCGGGGGCGCGGGTTTCATCGGCTCGCACTACGTCCGGCAGGCGATCTCGGGGGCCTACCCGGCGCTCGCCGACGCCGAGGTGGTGGTGCTCGACAAGCTCACCTACGCCGGCAACGAGGCCAACCTGGCGCCGGTCGCGGACTCGCCGCGGCTGCGGTTCGTGCGGGGCGACATCACCGACGCGGAGGTGGTCGCCCGGGTCGTGCAGGGCGTCGACCTGGTCGTGCACTTCGCCGCCGAGTCGCATGTGGACCGCTCCATCCTCGGCTCCGCCGACTTCGTGCTGACCAACGTGCTGGGCACGCAGACCCTGCTGCAGGCCGCGCTGGACGCCGGGGTGGGCAAGTTCGTGCACGTCTCGACGGACGAGGTGTACGGCTCGATCGAGAGCGGATCGTGGTCGGAAGACCACGTGCTGGAGCCGAATTCGCCGTACTCGGCGTCGAAGGCGTCCTCCGATCTGATCGCGCGGTCCTACTTCCGGACGCACGGACTACCCGTGTGCGTGACGCGGTGCTCGAACAACTACGGGCCGTACCAGTTCCCGGAGAAGGTCATCCCGCTTTTCGTTACCAACTTGTTGGACGGGCTCACAGTCCCGCTCTACGGCGACGGGCTGAACGTTCGTGACTGGCTGCACGTGGACGACCACTGCCACGGCATCCAGCTGGTGGCCGACGGCGGCCGTCCGGGGGAGATCTACAACATCGGTGGTGGCACGGAGCTGACCAACCGTGAGCTGACCGAGCGACTGCTGGCCGCGGTCGGGGTGGGCTGGGAGCGCGTCGAGCGGGTCGCCGACCGCAAGGGGCACGACCGGCGGTACTCGGTGGACATCACCAAGATCAGCACCGAGCTCGGGTACGCGCCGAGGGTTTCCTTCGACGAGGGTCTGGCGGATACCGTGCGCTGGTACGCCGACAATCGCGCGTGGTGGGAGCCGCTGAAGCGGCGCGCCGCGCTGGTGGGGAAGTGACGATGCTCAGTGTGCTCGTGCCCGGCGGAACGGGGCAGCTCGGCAGCGCCCTGTCCGCGCTCGCCTCGTCCGAGGTCCAGGTGGTCGCGCCGTCGTCGGGCGAAGTCGACCTGACCAGCGCCGGTTCGGTGATCGCCGCGGTCAACGCGCTGGCCGCCGAAGCCGCGGAGGCCGGGCGCAGCCCGCTGGTGATCAACGCCGCCGCGTACACCGCGGTGGACGCGGCGGAGACCGACGAGCCGCGCGCGTTCCGGATCAACGCCGACGGCGCCCGGGTGCTGGCGGCGGCCTGTTCGTCGCGGCGGGTGCCGCTGATCCACGTGTCGACCGATTACGTGTTCCCCGGTGACGCGTCGCGGCCGTACGAGCCGGAGGACCCGCTGGGGCCGCGCAGCGCGTACGGCCGGACCAAGGCGGCCGGTGAGGACGCCGTGCTGGGGTCCGGGGCGCGGGCGTGGGTCGTGCGGACGGCGTGGGTGTACGGCGCGGGCGGGTCGAACTTCGTGGAAACCATGCGCCGCCTGGAAGGCGAGCGGGACACGCTGTCCGTTGTGGACGATCAGCGCGGCTCGCCGACGTCGGCCGCCGACCTGGCCGCGGGGCTGCTGGAGCTCGGCCGGGCCGTGGTGAGCGGGCACGGGCCGCAGCGGCGGGTGCTGCACTGCACCAACGCCGGCGAGACCACCTGGTACGGCTTCGCGCGGGCGATCTTCGAGGAGCTGGGGGCGGACCCGGAGCGGGTGGAGCCGTGCACGACGGCCGAGTTCCCCCGGCCGGCGCCGCGGCCGCCGTACTCGGTGCTGTCCAACGAGGCGTGGCAGCGGGCCGGGCTCACGCCGCTGCGGCCCTGGCGGGAGGCGCTGCACGCCTACCTCAACGGGGACGCAGACCGTCCACGATGACCGCCACGATCCGGTGGGCCCGCGCGTCCCACTCGGCTTCGGGGACTCGGGACAACGCGCCCAGCAGCAGGATGACGTCCGCGGCGTCGACCTCTTCGCGCACTTCGCCGGCGGCCTTCCCACGTTCCAGCAGCATCCCGAGCGCCTCGTCCAGCCGGTGGTGCTGGTCGGTGTAGAGGTCCTGCCACGCCGAGGCCTCGATCGCCGCCATCACGCCGCGCTTGACCCGCGCGTAGCCGAGCAGCCGCTCCAGCCAGCCGGTCAGCGCGCGGAGCGGGGGGTGCTCGGCCAGCAGCGGTGCGACGGCGTCGACGAGCTGGGTCATCTCGTGCCGGTACACCTCGGCGAGCAGGTGCTCGCGGGTCGGGAAGTGCCGGTAGAGGGTGCCTTGGCCCACGCCCGCGGCCTTGGCGACCGCGTGGAGCTTCAGGTCGTCGGAGGTGTCCAGTTCGGCGCGCGCGGCCTCGACGATGCGGTCCCGGTTGGCCGCGGCGTCCGATCGGCGAGCGGGCACGGCACTCCTCCTTCGCTGAGCGGACAACTGTCCGGTACAGTAAACGGACAGTTGTCAGCTTAGGGGGAGGGTCCGTCGTGAGCGGAGTGGACGGCAAGGTCGTCGCCATCACCGGAGCCAGCAGCGGCATCGGTGAGGCAACGGCACTGGAGCTGGCGGGTCGGGGCGCGGCGATCGTGCTGGGGGCCCGGCGAGGTGATCGGCTCGACGCGCTGGTGGCGCGCATCCGGGGCGAGGGTGGCCGGGCGGAGATGCTGGCGGTCGATGTCACCGAGCGGGCGGGTGTGGCGGAGCTGGTGGCCTTGGCGGTGGACCGGTTCGGGCGGCTCGACGTGCTGGTGAGCAATGCCGGCGTCGCCCGTCTCGCGCCGGTGGCCGATCTGGACGTGGACGACTGGGACGCGATGATCGACGTCAACCTGCGGGGTGTCCTGTACGGGATCGCCGCCGCGATGCCGGTTTTCCGCCGTCAGGGGCGGGGGCATTTCGTCACCACGGTGTCGACGTCGGGGTTGAAGATCGTGCCGACCCAGGCTGTGTACGCGGGGACCAAGAACGCGGTGCGTACCGTGCTGGAGGCACTGCGGCAGGAGTCGACCGACGGGGTGGTGCGGACGACCGCTGTTTCGCCGGGCTACGTGCGGACCGAGCTGGTCGATCACGTCGAGGATCCGGCGCGGCGGGAGGCGGCCCAGCGGGCGATGGCGGACCTCGGCATCAGCCCGGAGGCGGTGGCACGCGCCATCGCGTTCGCGATCGAGCAGCCGGACGACGTGGAGATCGGGGAGCTGGTGATCCGGCCCGCCCGGCAGGGATGACGCGCGGTCGGGAAAAGATCAAAAGATGTCCTCGCCGGACAGGCAGGCTCCGGGATGACCAAGGGCACGCCCGTCGCCTTGGGTGGGTGGTCGCTGGGTTGTGTTCGGGGCTCGCGCTAGCGCTGCGTGGCTTGCCGGTAGGCCGCCAGCGTCGTCTCCGCTGTCCGGCGCCACGTGAAGCTCGCCGCGTGGGCGCGTCGCTCGATGGACCTCGATGCCAGCGGGGGTTCCGCGACCGCCTCGCGCAGGGCGGCGATCAGGGCGTCCACCTCGCCGTAGGGCGCCAGGTGCGCGAAGCCGCCCGAAATCTCGCGCAGCGCGGGGATGTCGGAGCACACCACGGGCACGTCCGAGGCCAGCGCCTCCAGCACGGGCAGGCCGAACCCCTCGTCCCGGGACGGGAGCACCAGCGCGGCCGCCCCCGCCATCACGTTGTGCAGGTCCCGCTCGGACAGGTACCCCAGCCGCCGGCTCCGCGGGCTCCCCGGCGCGGGCCCCGGACCGGAGAACACCAGGGGCGGCAGGTCCTCCGCCGCGGCGTGGGCCTTCAGCAACCAGTCCAGGCCCTTGCGCGGACCCGCCGCGCCCACGAACAGCAGGTACCGCTCGGGCAACCCCAGGCGCTCGCGCATCGGCTCGTCCGGTGGGCGTCCGGTGAACCACGCCGCGTCCACGCCCAGCGGCGTCACCACGACCTTCGCCCGGTCCACGTCCAGCCGCGTCGCCACCGCGTCCGCCACCGCCGCCGTCGGGGTGCAGATCACGTCCGCGCGGGCGGCGCCGCGGCGGACCAGCTCCGGCAGCTCCCGGTCACTCGGCGGCAGCTCGCCCGGCGCGTCCAGGAACGCCAGGTCGTGGATCGTCAGCACACCCGCGGCCCGCACCGCGCCAGGCAGCACGAAGTTGGTCCCGTGCACCACATCCGCCCGGCCGGCGAACAGCTCGATCGGCGGGAACGCCGACCGCAGCCACGCCTTGCGCAGCATCCGCGCGGCGACCGGCATGCCGCGAGCCCGCGCGCCGTGCGGCAGCACGTACCGCAACCGGCGCCAGCCACGCAACGTGAACGCCACCGCACGCATGTCCACATCGGACATCGAGGCGAGCTCTTCGGCCAGGGACGCCGTGTAGCGCCCGATGCCGGTCCGGTCACCCAGCAGCGGCGTGCCGTCCAGCAGGACCCGAAGCGCTCGCTCAGCCACGACGGCGGGCAACCTTCCGCACCCGGCCCGCGACCCGCCGCGCCAGCTCCTTCGGGCCGCCGTCGGCGAGGTACTCCTTGACCAGGGCCAGATCCCGCCGCACCGCCTCCGCGCCACGCACCGGCTCCTCCGCGGTCAGCGGGGCCGCGCCGATCAGCCGGTCGGCCGCCGGGCGCGGGTTGCGGCAGAACTCCACCAGCGGCGCCAGCGCGGTCGGCCACGCGAACCGCTGCGCGACGACCTCGATCCGCGCGCGGCACCCGGCGGCGAAGTCCTCGTCGTACAGCACCCGCTCCAGCGCGTCGGCCAGTGCGTCCACGTCCTCGGCCGGCACCACGACACCCAGCTTCTCGTCGCGCACCAGGTCGGCGAACGCGTCACCGTCCGTGGTCACGATCGGCAGGCCGGCCCACAGGTAGTCCAGCACCCGCGTGCGGAACGCGAACGTGGTCTCGACGTGCTCGTAGTGCGTCGTCACCCCGCAGTTCGCGTCGAGCAGCCAGTTCTGTCGCTCGCCGAAGGGCACCCACTGCTCGTTGAAGTACACGTGCTTGTCGGTCAGCCCGAGCCGGTCGGCCAGGTGGATCGTGCGCGCGCCGATGTCCATCTCGGCGACCTCGGGGTTCGGATGCTTCATCCCGAGGAACACCAGCTTCACGTCAGGCCGTCGCTGCCGCAGCCGGTCGATCGCGTGCACCAGCGTCAGCGGGTCGAACCAGCTGTAGACCCCACCCGCCCACAGCACGACCCGGTCGCTGCCGTCGATGCCCAGCGTCGACCGCAGGCCCGGGCCGGTCCGCACCGGCGGCTCCGGCGACAGGCCGAACGGGACGACCGACAGCAGCGACTGCGTGGTCGGGTCGGCGTCGTACAGCCGCGGCGACAGGCGCCCCAGCGCGGCCAGGTGGCCCAGCCAGAACAACCGCTGCCGCTCCGACGCGCACAGGAAGAAGTCACCGCGCAGCAGCTGCGCGTCCAGCACCCGCGTCACCCCGGCCAGATCGGCGGCGCGGCGGTCGTCCGGCGCGCTCTTGCCCTGTTCCAGCAGCTCCAGGTGCATCGGGTCGTACAGGTCGCAGACCACGATCTTGTTCGAGTCCTGGGCCTTCAGCGCGGGCGCCATCTCCAGCACGTGACCCTGCAGGATCACGATGTCCGCCCACGCGACCGGCTCGGTCAGGTCCCGCTTCTTCGCCGCGCTGACGGGGAACGGCGCGGGCGGCGGCGCGGCCAGCGGGTTGACCGTGACCAGGCGCACGTCGTGCTCGGCGGACAGGACCGTGGCGATGTTCCAGGCGCGGATCGCCGGGCCCGCCATGCGGTCGGTGATCGCGTCGCCGGTGATCACCAGGACCTTGCGGCGCTGCCCGAACACGGCCTCGATGCCGAAGACCTCGGCGAGCACGTCGTGCGCGGCGAGGTAGCGCGGCAGGGGATAGGCCGGCTCCAGGGCCTTGCGCATGAGCGGGATCAGGTCGGCGTCGGTGCGCACGCGCGTGGCCTGCTCGGCGGCGCGCGACTCGGCCAGCGACGGCAGCAGTTCGACGAACTGGTCGATGGCCAGCACCCCGGCCAGCGTGGTGCGCGGGATCGGCACCGGCGCGGTCTCGACCGGACCGGCCTTGGCGAGGTCCAGCTGCGTCGGGTCCAGCTCGCCGCGGGCGGTGGCGCGGCGCACGGCCAGCGCCAGCGCGGCGGGCAGCACCTTCGCCAGCGTCTCGTCGGAGAGGTTCTTGTAGAGGGCGGCCAGAGCGTTGCGCTCCAACAGGAAGGTCTCGCGGCCGGTGTCCGGGGCGTCCACTTCGGACATCGTGCCGTGGTGGCGGTGGTAGGCGATCGACTCCGGCACGTACCGCACGCGCCAGCCCCGCAGGTTGAGCCGCCAGCCCAGGTCGACGTCCTCGTAGAACATGAAGAAGCGCTCGTCGAACCCGCCGAGCGCGCGGAACACGTCGGCCCGCACGAACATCGCCGAACCGGTGGCGAACAGCACGTCCTTGGCGACGTCGTGCTCGCCGGGCGCGACGTCGGCCAGCGGTCCGCCCGCGTGCCGCTTGTAGCCCATGCCGAACCAGGTCAGGCCCGCGTCCACGAAGTCCACGCCGGTGCCGTCCCAGTCCAGGACCTTGCTGGCCACGGCGGCGACGGTCGGTTCGGCGCGCAGCACCTCGACCGCCGCCTTCGCCCACGCCGCGTCCGGGCGGGCGTCGTTGTTGAGGAACGCGAGCACGCTGCCCTGGGCGTGCCGGGCGCCGAGGTTGCACCCGCCCGCGAAGCCGGTGTTGGTGTCCGACTCGATCACCCGCGCGTCGCCCGCCGCGGCCTTGATGCGCGCGACGTCGTCACCGCCCGAGGCGTTGTCGACGACCAGCACCTCGAGGTTCGGGTAGTCGAGGTCCTCGCGCAGGGCGCGCAGGCAGGCGATCGTGTGCGCCGCACCCCGGTAGTTCACCAAGATCACCGAGACCAGCGGCAGTGGTGTGTCCCCCTGGACCAACGCCCGACCTCCGTACTCGCGTGTGTCCGGCAGAGACTATCGGGAGGTCCAGGCCGCCCAGACCGCGCCTCGGCGGACCGTCGAGCGGCGCGTGATCGACTTCCGCGCGGCCAGCGCGCCGGGCAGCCGGAGGATCACTTCGCCCAGGACGCGGCACCGCAGGCCGAGGCGGAAATTGGGCGCCTCCGGCACGTTCCGCTTCAGCGGCAGCAGGGCGGTGATCGCGGCGAACCGGGCCAGCTCGCGAGCGGCGATCGTGGCCGGGGCGCAGCGCAGGAGAGTGAGCAGCCGGTTGCGTTCGTTCCACCGGTGGAACCTCGCGGATCCCGGGTGCGTGCTGGCGCCGTGGCGGTGCGTGACACGTGCCGTGGGGACCGTCACGATGTCGTGGCCGGCGAGCCGCAGGCGCCACGCGGTGTCGGTGTCCTCGTAGTAGCAGAAGAAGCTCGACGGCACCCCGCCCACGTCACGGAGCGTGCGGGTGCGGATCAGCGCGGCGCCGCCGCAGAAGGCGAACGCCGGGGTCTCCGTGGTGTCGTAGCCGTGGCCGTCCGGGGTGAGGTTCACGCCGAGGGACTGGACCCGGCCGTCGGCGTGTTCGAGGCGGGACGCGGCGGCCGCGGCGTCGCCGACGTGGTCCTCCAGTTCGGCGAGCCAGTCCGGGGCGGGGGCCGCGTCGTCGTTGAGCCACACCGTGAACTCGGTGTCCACTTCGGACATCGCGTGGGCGGTGGCGCCGGCGTACCCGGCGTTGCGGGGCAGCCGGCGGACCTCCGGCGCGGACGGGTGCGTGGCCAGCAGGCGGGCGGTGCCGTCGTCGGAGGCGTTGTCGATCACGAGCAGCCGGTGGGGGCGCGTCTGGGCGGCGAGGGCGTCCAGGCAGGCGGTGATGTGCGCGGCACCGCGCCAGGTGACCACCACGACGGTGCTGCGGATCGGCACACCGGAAGAATACGGGCCGTGCCGGAACTCGTGGTCATCGCCGAGCAGCTGCTCGCGCCCGTGCCCGGCGGGACGGGCCGCTACACCGCCGAGCTGCTGCGCGCGCTGGCCGAGACCGCGCCGCCGGGGTGGACGGTGTCGAGCGTCACCGCGCGGCACGCCGAGAGGCTGCCCGGTGCGCGGATGCTGCCGTTGCCGCCGCGGGCGCTCGTCGCGGCGTGGCAGGCCGGGCTGCCGTACTGGCCGGGCGGGGACGCGGTGCACGCGCCGACCCCGCTGGCCCCGGCGCGGGTGCCGCGCGGGCGGACGTTGTCGGTCACCGTGCACGACACCGTGCCGTGGACCCATCCGGAAACGCTGACGCCACGGGGGGTGCGCTGGCACCGGGCGATGATCGCGCGGGCGGCCCGGCGTGCTTCGGGACTCGTCGTGCCGACGCGGGCGGTGGCCGACGACCTCCGCACGCGGGTGCCCGTGGCGGTGCCGGTGACCGTGGCCGGGCACGGGGTGGCGGAGGTGTTCACCCGCGACGACCTGCCCGAGGTGGACGTGCCGGACCGCTATGTGCTGGCGGTCGGGACCATCGAGCCGCGCAAGGGGATCGACGTCCTGGTGCGGGCGATGGAGCGGGTCGGGGTGCCGCTGGTGCTCGCCGGTCAGCCGGGCTGGGGTGGTCTGGACCCCGTCGCGATGGCCGGAAACCGGGCCGACGTGCGGGTTCTGGGCCGGTTGACCGACGTGGCGCTGGCGGCGGTGCTGCGGCGGGCGTCCGTGCTGGCCGCGCCGAGCGTCGCGGAGGGCTTCGGATTGCCGGTGCTGGAGGCGATGGCGGCCGGGGTGCCGGTGGTGCACTCGGACGCTCCAGCGCTGGTCGAGGTCGCCGGGGGAGCGGGCGTGGCGTTCCCGCGCGGGGACGCGGCGGCGCTGGCGGCGGCGTTGACCGACGTGCTGACCAGCCCGGAACGCGCGGCTGACCTGGCACGTCGTGGACGGGCGCGGGCCGCGGCGTTCTCCTGGGCGGGTGCGGCGCGGGCCGTCTGGGTCGTGCACGACCGCACCACTTCGTGAGTTCCCGACCACGGCGATCCTCATCAGCCGTACCCTGCACGAGTGGGAAGAGGCGAACCCAGCGTCCTGATCGATGCCACGGCCGTGCCTGCGGACCGGGGCGGGGTCGGTCGCTACGTGGACTCGCTGGTGGCGGCCCTGGACGACGACGGCGCGCGCATCACCGTGGTCTGCCAGCCGCGGGACTTCCGGCTCTTCGACCGGCTCGCGCCGCACTCGCGGGTCGTCCCGGCGGTCCAGTCCACCGCGACGCGCACCGCGCGGCTGATCTGGGAGCAGACGACGCTGCCGTCGCTGGCGCGGCGGCTGGGTGTGGACGTGGTGCACTCGCCGCACTACACGATGCCGCTGGCGGGGCCGTCGGCGTCGGTGGTGACGTTGCACGACGCGACGTTCTTCACCGACGCGGTGCTGCACTCGTCGGTGAAGGCGCGGTTCTTCCGCGGCTGGACGCGGACGGCGCTGCAGCGGGCGACGTTGTGCGTGGTGCCGTCGAAGGCGACGGCGTCGGAGCTGGCGCGGGTGGCGCGGGTGCGGCGGCAGCCGGCGATCATCGAGCACGGGGTGGACGTCGAGCGGTTCCACCCGCCGACGCCGAACGCGGTGCGGGCCGCGCGGGCGGCGATCGGGCTGGAGCGGATGCCGTACGTGGCGTTCCTGGGGGCGCTGGAGCCGAGGAAGAACGTGCCGGCGCTGATCCGGGGTTTCGTGAAGGCGGTGGAGCACCGGCCCGACCCGCCGGCGCTGGTGCTGGCCGGGCAGCCGGGCTGGGACACGCAGGTGGAGAAGGCGCTGGCGGCGGCGCCGTTGCGGTTGCGGGTGATCCGGGCCGGGTACCTGCCGTTCGGTTCGCTGGCGGGGTTCCTGGGCGGGGCGGAGCTGGTGGCCTACCCGAGCCTCGGGGAGGGCTTCGGGCTGCCGGTCCTGGAGGCGATGGCCTGCGGGGCGTGCGTGCTGACCACGCGGCGCCTGTCGCTACCGGAGGTGGGCGGCGACGCGGTCGCGTACTGCGGCGTCGGCCCGGGCGACGTGGCCGTCGCGCTGGGCGAGCTACTGGACGACCCCGCACGGCGCGCGTTCCTCGCCTCGGCCGCCCAGAGGCGCGCGAAGGAGTTCTCGTGGGCCACGAGCGCGGAGAAACACCGCGAGGCGTACGCCAAGGCGTGGCACCTGCACAAGCGGGAGCAATAGCCGTTGGACGGTGTTCGGCCGGATGGGGTATAGTCGTTGATGCGAGGCCCCGGTGGGGCCGAGAAGTGAGCCCGCGACGCGTCCGGACGGTCGTCTCGCGGGCTTTGCGCTGTTCAGAGCTCGATCACATCCTGCAGGACCGGGATCGTCCGGCGCCGCCAGTCCCCGCCGGCGCCGTAGCACCAGCCAACGGCGTCCGAGATCCACAACAGGGGCTCGACGGCGGAGTCGAGGTGCTCGTAGGTCAGCTCCGTCTTCGACGGATGCGAACCCAGCGAGCGCTGCAGCGTTGAACGGTCATGCACATCCCGCGAGTCGCGGCTGTCCAGCACCACTCGATGCGCTCGTAGCTCCAGCAGGTCGTTCACAATCTGCTTCAGGCATTGCTGCCGCGTGCGTTCTTCTTCCTTGCGATCGCATCTGCCGAAGTAGACGCGAGACGAGACGGGCAGGGCTGCGATCCGGTCCGCCAGCTGTCTCCGGCGCGGAGGCTTCTCCTTGCAGAAGTGCAGCTCGCGGGCGCCAGGCAGCAGAAGCCTCGCCAACGCCCGGCGCGTAGTCGCGAGGTGGGCAGGCTCGACGAGCGTGACGCACAGCAGATAGGTGCCCGCACGGGCGGACTCGTCGATGAAGGCGTGGACCGACATTCCCGCAATTCTGCCGGGGTGTAGTCGTGTCACTCCGTGCGGTAGCGGACCGCCGCGGTTCGTGATCGTGGGGTGCCTGCCTTGTTGCGTTGCGTAGTGGGGGCACAATGGCCCGCGTGACCGAGCCGAGCCGTTACGGCGACGGGGTCGCCGTGGTTGTCGTGACGTACTTCCCCGGTGAGGACCTCGACCGCTTCCTCGACAGCCTCGAAAAGGCGACCACCCGCGACGTCCACGTGGTCGTCGCCGACAACGACTCGACCGACGACGCCCTCGACCGGGCCGAGCAGCGCACGAACACGCACGTCCTGCGCATCGGCGAGAACCTCGGCTACGGCGGCGGCGCCAACCGCGGCGTGGCGACCCTCGACGAGCGCTACGGCTGGATCGTCATCGCCAACCCCGACCTCGAATGGGAACCCGGCTCGCTGGACACCCTCCTGGAAGCCGCCCAGCGCTGGCCCCGCGGCGGCGCCTTCGGCCCGCTCATCCGCGACCCCGACGGCACCGTCTACCCCTCCGCCCGCCTGCTGCCCTCGCTCGGCCGCGGCGTCGGCCACGCCGTCTTCGGCAAGATCTGGCCCGCCAACCCGTGGACCCGCGCCTACCGCCAGGAACACGCCGCCCCGAGCGAACGCACCTCCGGCTGGCTGTCCGGCTCGTGCCAGCTCATCCGCCGCGCGGCCTGGGACTCGGTCGGCGGCTTCGACACCCGCTACTTCATGTACTTCGAGGACGTCGATCTCGGCGACCGCATCGGCCGCGCCGGCTGGCACAACGTGTACGTGCCCTCCGCCGCGGTCACGCACATCGGTGGCAAGGCCACGTCCCGCGCGCCGAAGAAGATGCTGGCCGCCCACCACGAGAGCGCTTACCGCTACCTCGCCGACCGCCACCAGGGCCTCGCTTGGAAGCCGGTGCTGGCCGCGGTGAAGCTGGGTCTGAAGGTGCGCCTGAAGTTCGAGACGCGCGGCAGGTAACCCGGCCCTACAGGCCTTCCAGCCGCCGCGCGAAATCGGAGTTCCCGGTCTGCGTCTTGGTCGTCGGCACCAGGCCGTCGACCTCCTCCTCCGGCTGTACCGGCCGCAGGTCGACCCGCGTGTCCGGTTTCGAGTCCGGCAGGCTGCCCTGCACCGACTCGATCACCGACGCCGGCACCACGGCCGTCGTGTCCGGGTCGTCCGCGTCGATCTCGTCGACCACGTCTCGGGGGATCTGCTGCGTGGTCGAAGCGTCCATCGGCGAGGTCGCGGCGTCCGGCGTCACGACGAACGCACCCCGGGACTGTGCCCTGGCCAGCAGAGCATCCGCTCGATCGCGGGGGTCCATCCCCTAGGCCTCCCGACTCGACGTGGGCCCTCTCCGAACGGGGCCCTCCGTGTGCTGTCTAGGGTAGGCCCTCCGGGCCGTCGCCGTCATTGTTTCCCGCGGCTTGTCGCCCACCGGTGCGTGATAACGGGAAGGATTTCGAGGTGACATCGGAGCTTGATGTCGATGCCGTGGTGCTCGTGGGCGGTAAGGGAACCCGCCTGCGGCCGTTGACCCTGTCCGCCCCGAAACCGATGCTGCCCACCGCGGGCGTGCCGTTCCTGACCCACCTGCTGTCCCGCATCCGCGCCGCGGGGATCCGGCACGTGGTGCTCGGCACGTCCTACCGCGCCGAGGTGTTCGAGGAGCACTTCGGCGACGGCGCGTCGCTGGGGCTGGAAGTCGAGTACGTCGTCGAGGACGAGCCGCTGGACACCGGCGGCGCCATCCGCAACGTGGCCGGCCACCTGCGCGCCGACCACGCGGTCATCTTCAACGGGGACATCCTCTCCGGCGCAGACCTGCGGGCACTGGTCCAGACCCATCTCGACACGAGCGCGGACGTCACCCTCCACCTGCAGCGCGTCGAGGACCCGAGCCGCTTCGGCTCGGTGCCCACCGACGCCGACGGGCGGGTCACCGCGTTCCTGGAGAAGACCCCGAACCCGCCGACCGACCAGATCAACGCCGGCTGCTACGTGTTCCGCCGCCCGGTGCTGGAGTCGATCCCGGCCGGCCGCCGCGTGTCGGTCGAGCGCGAGACGTTCCCCGGCCTGCTGGCGGGCGGCGCGCACCTGCACGGGTTCGTCGACGCCTCCTACTGGCTCGACGTCGGCACCCCGGAGGCGTTCGTGCGCGGCAGCGCGGACCTGGTGCGCGGCCTGGCCCCCACCTCGGCGCTGCCCGGCCCGGCCGGCGAGGCCCTGGTCCTGGAGGGCGCGGACGTCGCCGCGGACGCGACCGTCACCGGCGGCTCGACCATCGGCGCCGGGGCGCACGTCGCGTCCGGGGCGCGGATCGGCGGGTCGGTGCTGTTCGACCGGGTGTCCGTGGCGGAGAATGCCGTTGTGGAGAACTCCGTGCTGGGCGTGGGCGCGCGCGTCGGCAAGGGGGCGGTGCTCAAGGGCGTCGTCCTCGGCGACGGCGCGGTCGTCGGCGCCGGGTGCGAGCTGCTCGACGGCGCCCGGGTGTGGCCGGACGTGACCCTGCCCGACGGTTCGATCCGGTTCTCCAGCGACGCCTGATGCGGTACCGCCCGCCGTTCACCCTCGACCTCGACGCGGTCCTCCGGCCGCTGCGCCGGGGCAAGGGCGATCCGTGCCTGCGGGCGGACGAGCACGGCCGGACGTGGCTCACCGGCAACACCGCCGACGGGCCGGGAACGCTGGTGCTGCGCCGGTTCGCCGACGGCGAGATCGAGGCCGCGGCGTGGGGCCCGGGGGCGGACCGGCTGCTCGACGGCGTGCCCGCGCTGGTCGGCGCCGAGGACGACGACAGCGAGTTCGTCTCGCACCACGACCGGATCGCCGAGGTGCGGCGCCGCATGCCGGGGCTGCGCCTCGGCGCGACCGGGCGGGTGTGGGACGTGCTGGTCCCGGCGGTGCTGGAGCAGAAGGTCACCGGTTACGAGGCGCGCCGGTCGTGGCGGGAGCTGTGCCGGTGGTTCGGCGAGCCGGCTCCGGGCCCGGCCCCGGCGGGGATGCGGGTGACGCCGACGCCGGAGGCGATCATGTCCATTCCGGACTGGACCTGGCACCGCGCGGGCGTGGACCACAGCAGGCGGAAGGCGTTGATCTTCGCGGCGCAGGTCGCGCATCGGCTGGAGAAGGCGGTGGAGCTGCGCGGTGCGGAGGGGCGCGCGTGGCTGCGCAAGGTGCCGGGCATCGGGGTGTGGACCGCGTCGGAGGTCGCGCAGCGCGCCTGGGGCGATCCGGACGCAGTCAGCTTCGGCGACTTCCACATCCCGGCGGTGGTCGGGTACGCCCTGCTCGGCGAGCCCCTGGACGACGAGGGCCTGGCGGAGGTGCTGGCGCCCTACGCGCCACACCGGCAGCGCGCGGTGCGGTACCTGGAGGCGGCCGGGTTCTCGCGCCCACGCTTCGGCCCCAGGTTCTCGCCACGCGACTACCGCGCGATGTGACACACGCCCCCGAGCGTGGGACTCGCGCGCTCGAACGCAGAACTCGCGCCCCCGAGCGTGGGACTCGCGTGCGTGAGCGTGGGACTCGCGCGTGGTGCGAGTCCCACGTTCCTGCTTGCGAGTTCTGCGTTCCGGGGCGTGAGTTCTGCGTTACCGCGTGATGTGCAGCGCGGCGCGGGCGATCTTCAGCGCCTCCTCGCCGGACAAGCCCAAAGCTCGCGTCACCGCGGCGTACGTCTCGGCCGCCTCGCGCGCCCGCGCCAGCGACTCGTCCCCCGCGGCGGCCACGAACGAACCCGCCCGGCCGCGCGTTTCGATGAGTCCCGCCTCCTCCAGCTCCCGGTAGGCGCGGGCGATCGTGTTCGGCGCGATGCCCAGCTCCTCCGCCAGCCCGCGCACCGTCGGCAGCTTCGTGCCCACGGCGAGCGCGCCGGAGTTGATCTGCCGCGCCAGCCCGGACCGCACCTGCTCGTACGGCGGCACCGCCGAGGACGGGTCGACCGACACGATCATTCGCACGCCGCCGCGATCAGCTCGGTCAGGTCCTCCGAACCGGGCGGCAGCGCGGTCAGCGGCCACCACCGCAGGTCGTCCGACTCGTCGCTGCGCACCGGCTCCGAACCGGCCGGCGCGGTCACCACGAACCGCACGTCGAAGTGCCGCGTCGGCACCCCCAGCGAACACGTGATCGGGTGCACGTCCAGGTGCACCGGCTCCGCCGAGATCGTCAGCCCGCTCATCCCGGACTCCTCCGACGCCTCCCGCAACGCGGCGGCCGCCAGCGACGCGTCCGAATCCTCGCAGTGCCCGCCCAGCTGCAACCACCGCCCGACGCGCGGGTGCAGCGTCAGCAGCACGTGCGACCGCGAGGCGTCCAGCACCACGGCCGACGCGGTGATGTGCCCGGCCGCGCACGACCGGCGGCACGCGTCCTCCCGCGCGGCGAGGAACCCCAGGAACGCGTGCTGCAGCGCCTCCTGCCCGGCCGTGCCCGGCTGCCACTTCTCCAGCGTCTCCACCACGTCGGTGTGCAGGCTCACAGCTCGACCAGCCCGTCGGTCACCGGCTCGCGCGGCTGGGCAGCCGTGGCCGGGTGCCCGATCGCCACCGCGCCCAGCGGCTGCCACGACGGCTCCAGCCCCAGCACCTCACGCACCACGTCGGCGGCGAAGATCGTCGACCCGATCCAGCACGATCCGAGGTCCTCCGCCGCCAGCGCCACCAGCAGCCCCTGCACGGCGGCGCCCCCGGCGACGGTGAACATCGTCCGTTCGCACGCGTTGCGCCGCTCGTCCGGATAGGTGTGCGCGCCGTCGGGCACCAGGAACGGGATCACCACCTCGGGCGCCTCGAACAGGATGTCCCCGCGCGCCACGCGCCGGGCGATCTGCTCCTCGGTGAACGCGTCGCCGGCCAGGTCGGCCCGCCACGCCTCGCGCATCGCCTCCAGCAGCTTCGTCCGCAGCCCGCGGTCGCGCAGCCACACGAACCGCACCGGCCGCGTGTGGTGCGGCGCGGGCGCGGTCAACCCGGCGCCGATCGCGCGGCGCAGCGCGTCCGGATCGACCGGCTCGTCGGTGAACGAGCGCACCGACCGGCGTACCAGCACCGCCTCGCGACGGCCCTGCGCGATCGCCTCGCGCGTGCCGAGGGAGAACATGTCCTCCTCCGACGGCCGCACCAGCTTCCGCGCGTCCGAGCCGTCGTCGGTGATCTCCAGCCCGCGCACCACCGCGACCGGCGTCGCGGTCAGCTTGCCCTTCACCAGGTCCGCGGCCGCCGCGATCTCGTCGGCCACCGCGATCTCGGTGACCTGCAGCTCGTTGCCCTGCGCGTCGACCTCGCCCTCGTAGGAGTGCAGCACGCGCAGCCCGCTGGCCCCGATGGCGTTGTCGGTCTGCCCGACCCGCCAGGCCCGGCCCATCGTGTCGGTGATGACCACCGCGATCTCGACGCCCAGCCGCTCGCGCAACCCGTTGCGCAGCGCCAGCGCCGAGGCGTCCGGATCGGCGGGCAGCAGCGCGATCTCGTCACCGGCCACATTGGACGCGTCCACACCGGACGCCGCCTGCACGACGCCGATCCGGTTCTGCGTGATCAGGGTCCGGTTGAAGCGGGCCAGCACCCGCACCGACTCCTGCTCGACCAGCTCGCGCCGCGCCGCGTCGCGGGCTTCCGGGTCGCTGGGCACGCGCACCAGCCGGCCCTCGATCTTCGACACGACCTTGCTGGTGACCACCAGGACGTCACCGGAGCGCAGCCAGGGCGCGGCGGTCGCGATCGCGCCGGTCAGGTCGTCGCCCGGCCGGAACTCGGGCAGGCCCTCGACCGGCAGGATGTCCAGCCGCGCGGCGGAATGGTCACTCAACTTCGGCTCCCGCGAGTTCGAGCGCGGCACGCGCCATCGCCGCGGTGGCGTCCACATCGGACATCAGCAGCGGCACCGCCCGCACCGCGACGCCCGGCACGTGCACGGTCTCGCCCTCGGCGACCAGCCAGCCGTCGAGCAGGCCGTCCTCCGAGGTCTGCCGCGACCCGTAGTGGATGCCGACGGCCTCGGCCGACGTCTCCACCCCGATCGCGCTCAGGCACGCGTCGGCCATGCCGCGCACCGGCTTGCCGCTGATGATCGGCGACACCCCGACCACCCCGGCCTCGGTCTTGCGCAGCGCCTCCGTCACGCCCGGCACGGCCAGCACGGTGCCGACCGAGACGACCGGATTGGACGGTGCCAACAGGACCGCGTCGGCCTCGGCGATGGCGTCCAGCACACCCGGCCCCGGCTTGGCCTCCTCGACCCCGACCGGCACGATCGAATGCGCCTGCGGCTCGGCGCGGTAGCGCACCCACCACTCCTGGAAGTGGATCGCCTTGCGGTTGCCCGGGTCCTCCGGGTCGTCGATGACGACGTGGGTTTCGACCCGGTCGTCGGTCATCGGCAGCAGCCGCACACCGGGTTGCCACCGGTCGCACAGCGCCTCGGTGACCGCGGACAGCGGGTAGCCCGCGCGCAGCATCCGCGTGCGGATCAGGTGGGTGGCGATGTCCTTGTCGCCGAGCCCGAACCACGTCGGCTCGGCGCCGTAGGCCGCCAGCTCCTCCTTGACCACCCAGGTCTCGCCCTGGTGCCCCCAGCCGCGCTCGGTGTCGATGCCACCGCCGAGCGTGTACATGCAGGTGTCCAGGTCCGGGCTGATCCGCAGACCGTGCATCCACACGTCGTCACCGGTGTTGACCACCGCCGTGATCTCGTGCGTCGAGTCCCCAGGGCCGATCGGGGGCAGACCCAGCGCGGCTTTCACTCCGAGCAGGAAGCGGGCGCCGCCCACCCCGCCGACAACTACGACAACCTTCACAGCGAGCGATCCTCGCACGCCCGGGGGCCCGGAACCCAGTACCGGTACCTGTGGTGCTCGGTGAACCCGAGCCGCTCGTAGAACGCGAGCGCTCCCGCGTTGTCCACGGCGACCTGGAGCACGGTCCGCGTCGCGCCGCGCTCGGCCGCCCACGGACCGCACGCGGCCATCAACGCCGAGGCCAGGCCGCGGCGACGGTAGTCCGGCCGGACCGCCAGCCGGGCGATGTGCAGGACGTCGTCGGCCACCGCCGCGCGCACCGCGCCGGCTGTGACTCCCATCACTTCGGCGACCGCGTAGCCGATCTCGCCGGTGGTGAGCACGTGCCGCTCGGCGTCGGTCGGATCGGGCCGTCCGACGGTCAGCTCCCACCAGCCGTCGGTCGGCTCGGGGAGGACGGGCACCTCTTCGGCGCCTTCGCCGAGCGGGCCGGTGAGCACGGACACCAGGTGCCCGGCGGCGTGACCGGTGTTCGGCACCCAGCCCGCGGCCTCGATCGCGCGCTCGTTCGCGCTGCCGGCGACCACGTGCACGACCGGCGGGATCGCGTGGGCGTGGGCGAAGTCACAAACAGCCGCCAGTGCGCTGCCGATCGGCATCCCCGGGTCACCGACGGCCAATGCGCTGTTGGCGCGCCCGGTGAAGCCGCCGGCGGCGCGAAGCCGCCAGTCACCGATCTTGTCCACGGTTACCGCCGGCCACGCGTCGGCGCAGCGCAGTTCGAGCGTCTCGGAGGAGTCCACGCCCCCATTGTGCTCGCCGATCGGCGGATTAAGGGTGGCCTTACTTTGGAAGGTCCGCGCATCGGCGCGTAATGTCCAGGATTGGTAGTGGATCCTTGGACCTAGCTGGAGATCGCAGTGACGTACGTGATTGCCGAGCCCTGCGTCGACGTGCTCGACAAGGCGTGCATCGACGAGTGCCCCGTCGACTGCATTTACGAAGGCGACCGCATGCTCTACATCCACCCGGACGAGTGCGTGGACTGCGGTGCCTGCGAGCCGGTGTGCCCGGTCGAGGCGATCTACTACGAGGACGACGTGCCGGACGAGTGGGCCGAGTACACCAAGGCCAACGTCGACTTCTTCGACAGCCTCGGCTCGCCGGGCGGCGCCTCCAAGGTCGGCAAGACCAGCAACGATCCGCAGTGGATCAAGGACCTGCCCCCGCAGGGCGAATGAACCGCGGCGGTACCGGTCTGCCCGACTTTCCGTGGGACTCGCTCGCCGAGCCCACGGCACGGGCGAAGTCCCACCCGGGCGGCCTCGTCGACCTGTCGGTCGGCACGCCGGTCGACCCGGTGCCCGAGTCGATCCGGGCCGCCCTCGCGTCGGTCTCGGAGATCCCCGGGTACCCGGCCACCCACGGCACGCCGCAGCTGCGTGCGGCGGCGGTCGAGGCGCTGAACCGACGGCACGGCGTCACCGGCGTCGAGCCGGCGGCGGTGTTGCCCACGATCGGGTCCAAGGAGCTGGTCGCCTTGCTGCCGCGGCTGCTCGGCGCCGAGCCCGGCGACACCGTGGTGATCCCCGAGCTGGCCTACCCGACCTACGAGGTCGGCGCGCTGCTCGCGGGCGCCGGGATCCTGCGCGCCGACGACCCGCGCGGTCTCGCCGAGACGCCCGCGATCGTGTGGCTGAACTCGCCGTCCAACCCGACCGGACGCGTGCTGGGCGCCGACGCCCTGCGCGGGATCGTCGAGTGGGCCCGCGAGCGGGACGTGATCGTGGTCTCCGACGAGTGCTACCTCGCGCTGGGCTGGGACGCCGATCCGGTGTCGATCCTGCACCCGTCGGTGTGCGGCGGGCGCCACGACAACCTGCTGGCCGTGCACTCGCTGTCCAAGTCCGCGAACCTCGCCAGCTACCGCGCCGGGTTCGTCACCGGTGACCCGGAGCTGGTCGCCGGGCTGCTGGCGGTGCGCAAGCACGCCGGCATGATCGTGCCGCGCCCGGTCCAGGAGGCGATGACCGCCGCGCTGGCCGACGACAGCGCGCTGACGCTGCAGCGCGAACGCTACGCCCGCCGTCGCCTGGTGCTGCAGAAGGCGTTGCAGGACAACGGTTTCCGCATCGACCACTCCGAGGCCGGGCTCTACCTGTGGGCCACCCGCGGTGAGGACGCCTGGCAGACCGTGCGGTGGCTGTCCGAGCGCGGGATCCTGGTCGCGCCGGGCACGTTCTACGGCCCCGCGGGCGGCGAGCACGTGCGGGTGGCGCTCACTGCGACCGACGAGCGCGTCGAAGCCGCCGCCGAGCGCCTCGGTCAGTAGTCGCGGCCGCTGATCCCCCGGTAGACGAACCGGGTGAGCGCCTCGATCGCCTCGTCTTCGGTGAGGTCGGTCACCCCGTCGTGCCACAGCTGGGCGAAGCTGTCGACGACCGCGGTCATCAACGTGACGCTCGCCAGCGGTGAGCCGGGCAGGCGGTGGCCCGCCTCGGTCACGTAGTCCACGTGATCGGTGATCTCCTCGTTCTGCACCCGCGTGAACTCGTTGAGCTTGCGCGCGAAGTCCTCGTTGACCTGGGCCGCCTGCCGCAGGGCGCGCAGGGTCGCCGCGTGCTCGGCGTAGAAGTGCCAGTACCCCGCGACGTGGAACCGGACCGCCGCGGGATCGGTGAAGTCCGGGCTGTGCTCGGGGTGGTCCACGGTCTCGTCGCCGGCCGCCTCCAGGTCGGCCAGCAGTGACTCGAGCAGTTCTTCCTTGCTGGCGAAGTGGTTGTAGAACGACCCGGCCGCCCGGCCCGCCTCGGCCGTGATGTCGGTGATCTTCGTGTTCAGGTAGCCCCGCGTGGCGAACAGGCGCTGCGCGGCGGCCTTCAGCGCGGCCTCGGTCTCCGCGGCCTTCTCCTTGCGCTTCACCGCACCTCCTTGACGGGAGCACGCTAGCAAGTCCATTATGAATCTAAATTCAGTGAATGGAGATTCAGTCATGGATGTTTTGATCGCGGGCGCCGGCCCGGCCGGGCTCGCCCTGGGCATCGACCTCGCCCGGCGCGGGGTGGGCGTGCGAATCGTCGACAAAGCGACCGAGTTCTTCCGGGGGTCCCGGGGCGACGGGCTGCAGCCGCGCACGCTGGAGGTGTTCGACGACCTCGGGGTGATCGACGCGGTGCTGGCCGCGGGCCGGGACACACCGGCCTTCCGGGTGCACCTGGACGGCGAGTTCGTGGAGGAGCGCCGGATGGCCGAGCGGCGCGAGCCGACGCCGGACGTGCCCTACCCCAACGGGTGGACGCTGGGGCAGGCGCAGATCGAGGGCATCCTGCGCGACCGGCTGGCGGAGTTCGGGGTGCGCGTAGAGCTGGGCGCGGCGCTGACCGGCTTCACGCAGGACGCCTCCGGTGTCACCGCGGAGCTGGCCACCGGGGAGACCGTGCGGGCGGACTACCTGGTCGGCGCGGACGGCGGGCGCAGTTTCGTGCGGAAGGCGCTGGGGATCGAGTTCGAGGGCGTCACGGACGAGTCGGCGCGGATGCTGCTGGGCGACGTCGAGGCCGATCTCGACCCGGAGTTCGGTTACTGGTTCGCGCGGGCGGCGGATCCGGGGCGCGGGGTCGTGATGAGCCCGCTGCCGGGGATCGGGCTGTTCCAGTTCGGTGCGCCGCTGGGGGAGGAGGACGTCGAGCCGAGCGTGGTGACTTTGCAGTCCATTCTGGACGGAGTCGGCGCCGGCGTGCGGCTGGGGGAGCTGACGTGGTCGACGGTGTGGCGGCCGAACGTGCGGCTGGCGAAGCGGTTCCGGGTGGGCCGGGTGTTCCTGGTCGGCGATGCGGCGCACGTCCACCCGCCGACCGGTGGGCAGGGGCTGAACACGAGCGTGCAGGACGCGTACAACCTGGGCTGGAAGCTCGCGGACGGGTCGCCGGAGCTGCTGGACAGCTACGAATCCGAGCGGCGGGGGGTGGCCGAGCGGGTGCTGGGCGTCTCGTCGGAGCTGCTGCGCAAGTACCTGGAGGGCGACGAACGGGCGCACGAGCGCGGTGAGGAGACCCAGCAGCTGGACATCAGCTACCGGACTTCGGACGAGCCCGGGCTCGCGGTGGGGGACCGGGCGCCGGACGCGCCGCTGGTGGATGAGAGCGGCAAGGCGATCCGGCTGTTCGACCTGTTCCGCGGCCCACACGCCACCCGGCTGATCTTCGGCGGCCCGGCAACGGACGAGCCGCACACCTACGCGGTGCTGCGCCCGGGGGAGTCCGCCAGGGGCCGGCACGTGGTCGACGCCGAGGGGCACGCTTTCGCCGCGTACGCCGCGAAGGAGGTGGTCGTGCGGCCGGACGGGTACGTGGGCACGCTGGTGCGCTAGTGACGCGCCGACGTGGGCGGCTGGTGATGGTGTGGTCGTTCTGGTTGTGACTGCGGTCGGCGGGCCGCCGGTCAGGCGGCCCGCCGGTGCAGCTGCCGTCTGGCGGAGGGGGCCGGGCGGTGGGGGTTGGCCGCAGCCTTTGGCTGCGGTCGTGGGTGCCGTCGGCGCGCGGGCGCGTGGGGGTCTGGTCGGTGTGGCTGCTGCCTGGTGCAGGGGGCCAGGCAGTGGGGGCCGCTGGCCGCAGCCTGGCTGCGGCCGTGAAGTGCCGTCAGTGCGCGGCGCCCCGGCGGCCGGCCTGGCCGCGCTAGCCGCGCGGTGGCCTGGCCGGTGCAGCTGCCGCTCAGTGCAGGGGGCCGGGCGGTGGGGGCGCTAGCCGCACACCTTGGCCGCCGCCGCGTTCACCTTCGCCAGTGCTGCCGGCCAGGCGGCCCGGGCGGTGGCGCGGCGCCTCAGTTCCCGCTCCGCGATGCGGCCCGCGACGAAACCCACGGCGGGCTCGTCGGCCACCGCGAGCAGGTCCCGCATCCGCGCGGCGGCCACCACCGCGTCCTGGTGGTCCCCGAGCACGTCCTGCAGCCGCTTGGTCGCCTTGATCAGCTCCCGCACCCGCGTGACCTGCTTCTTCCGCGCCGCCGCCTGCGCCGTCTCCGCCGCGTACCGCAGCCGCTTGCCGTGGATCCGCAGCTCGTGCAGCTCGTCGTCCGGCGGGTCGGCCGGCAGGGCGGCCACCGCCTTCGCCAGCTTCCGGTACGGCTTGCGCACCACGGCACCGACGTCCACCGGGCCCGGCGCCGGATCAGCGGTCAGCTGCAGCTCCGTCAGCACCAGCCGCGCCGTCGACCGCAACAACGCCGCGTACCGGGCGCTGCCCAGGCACCGGTTGAGCCGCCGCTTCGCCTTCGCCCGCTCGGCCACGAAGATCCGCACCAGCCGCGCCCCGGCCGCCTGGTCGGGCTCGCCGAGCGACGCGACCGTCGCGCGCAGGTGACCGATCAGCACGTCGTGGTCGCGCACGTCACCGAGCCCGGCGGCGAGCCACTTCAGCTCGGCCCGCACGTCGTCGCCCGCCGGCCCCAGCAGCTTCAACGCGCTGCGGAGCCGGCGGACGGCCACGCGCATCTGGTGCAGGTCCTCGGGATCGGACCCGGACCGCGTGCCCGGCTCGTACCTGAGCATCGCGCGCAGCTGCCCGTCGATCCGGGCCCGGAGCAGCGTCTCCGGGGTGTCCCGCGGACCCGCGACCAGCGGTTGCCCGGGCAGGCCGAGGTCACCGACGGTCACGACCCGGGAGGGCAACGTAGCGGTGCTCACCAGATGAATGATAGGTGAACGAAACCCGCGTTCAGTTCGCGTGCAGCATCTCGTTCAGCTCGATGCCGGCCCCGGTGCGCGGCACGGCCTCGACCGCGCCGGTCTCCGAGTTGCGCCGGAACAGCGCGCCGGAGATGCCGGACAGCTCGCGGGCCTTGACGGTCTTGCCCTCGACCACGACCTTCGTGCCGGCCGTGACGTACAGCCCGGCCTCCACCACCGAGTCGTCGCCGAGGGAGATGCCGACCCCGCCGTTGGCGCCGATCAGGCAGCGCTCGCCCAGCGAGATGACCTCCTTGCCGCCACCGGACAGCGTGCCCATGATCGACGCGCCGCCGCCGACGTCGGTGCCGTCGCCGACCACCACACCGGCCGAGATGCGGCCCTCGACCATCGACGCGCCGAGCGTGCCGGCGTTGAAGTTCACGAAACCCTCGTGCATCACCGTGGTGCCGTTGGCCAGGTGCGCGCCCAGGCGCACGCGGTCCGCGTCGCCGATCCGCACCCCGGCGGGCACCACGTAGTCGACCATGCGCGGGAACTTGTCCACGCTGTAGACGGTGACCGGGCCACGCGCCCGCAGCCGCAGCCGGGTCTGCTCGAAGCCCTCGACCGGGCACGGGCCGTGGTTGGTCCACACGACGTTGGCCAGCAGGCCGAAGATCCCGTCCAGGTTCTGCCCGTGCGGCTGCACCAGGCGGTGCGACAGCAGGTGCAGGCGCAGGTAGATGTCGTGCGCGTCGGCCGGAGCCTTCGCGAGCGTGCCGATCGTGGTGCGCACCGCGACCACCTCGACGCCGCGGGCCTCGTCCGGGCCGAGCAGCGCGGCGGCGGCCTCGCCGAGGATCTCGGCGGCCTGCTCGCGGGTCAGCCGCGCGGTCCCGCTGGTGCCGGGCTCGCCCAGCTTGGGCTGCGGGAACCAGGTGTCCAGCACGGTCCCGTCGGTGGTGACGGTGGCCAGGCCGACGCCGTGCGCACCGGTGGTCTCGGGATTGGGGCTCTGCTCGCTCACGGCCCTAACCGTAACTCAGCCGGTCACGAGCTGGGTGTCCACCAGTTGCTTGACCGACCGGAGGCTGTCGGCGATCGAGGTGAGCGCCGTGGTGCACGCCCCGCCCGGCTCGGCGACGGCGTCGCAGTGGCTGCCGCGGTAGGCGCCGATGCCCTTCTCCAGGTCGTTCGCCGCCGCGACCAGGTCCGGGTGCTTGGTGCCGGCCTGCTCGCGCACCAGGCCCGGGGTGCTGCCCAGCTCGGTCACGTACTTGCCGCAGCCGCGCGGGGTCTGCCCGGCCGGGTCGCGGAAGCAGGTGTCCGCGGTCAGGGCGTTGAGCTTGATCGACAGCGCGTAGGGGGTTTCCGCCGGCCCGGCGCCGCCCTTCGGGGTCGGGCCCGCCTCGTTCGAACAGCCGGCCAGCACGAGTGCCAGCGCACCGAGCGTGATCAGGGGCTTCCATGTGCGCATCAGCCCACGGTACGACACCCCCTAGAGTCGGGACATGACGACTCTCGACCTGCACGCCGACCCCGTCGACCTGACCGCCGCGCTGGTGGACGTCCCGAGCGTGTCCGGGCAGGAGACGGCGCTGGCCGACGCGGTGCAGGCCGCGTTGCTCGCGCAGGCCGGGCACCTCGAGGTGGTGCGCAACGGTGACGCCGTGCTGGCCAGGACGAACCTCGGCCGGCCCGCCCGCGTGGTGCTGGCCGGGCACCTGGACACGGTGCCGGTCAACGAGAACCTGCCGGTGCGCCGCGAGGGCTCCGGCGACGACGAGGTGCTGCACGGGCTCGGCACGGTCGACATGAAGGGCGGCGACGCGGTGTTCCTGCACCTGGCCGCCACCGTCACCGAGCCGCGCCACGACGTCACGTTCGTCTTCTACGACAACGAGGAGGTCGAGGCCGTGCGCAACGGTCTCGGCCGGATCGAGCGGGAGATGCCGGAGTGGCTGGCCGGCGACCTGGCGATCGTGGGGGAGCCGTCGAACGCGGTCATCGAGGCCGGCTGCCAGGGCACCATGCGGGTCGAGCTGCGGCAGACCGGCAAGCGCGCCCACACCGCGCGCGCCTGGATGGGCGTCAACGCGATCCACGCCCTGGGCGAGCCGCTGCGGCGGCTGGAGACCTACCAGGCGCGGGTGGTGGACATCGACGGTCTCACCTACCGCGAGGGCCTGCAGGCCGTGCGGATCTCCGGCGGGGTGGCCGGCAACGTCGTGCCGGACGAGGCGGTGCTCGCGGTGAACTTCCGCTTCGCCCCGGACCGCAGCCCGGAGCAGGCCGAAAAGCACCTGCGTGAGGTGTTCGACGGCTACGAACTGTCCGTTGTGGACCTTTCGCCGGGCGCGCTGCCCGGCCTGACCGCCCCGGCGACGGCCGAGCTGGTGCGGGCCGCGGGCGGCGAGGTGGCGGCGAAGCTGGGGTGGACGGACGTCGCCCGGTTCGCCGCGCTGGGCATGGCGGCGGTGAACTTCGGCCCCGGGAACCCCACCCTCGCGCACACCCGTGAGGAGCACGTCGCGGCCCGGGAGATCCGGCAGGTCACGCGCGTGTTGCGGGACTTCCTGGGCCAGTAAGCTCGGCGGGGTGACAGGGCCAGAAGTGGACGAAGCGTCCGAGTATCCCGAGCACCCGCGGGAGAAGCAGCGGGGTCCGGTCGTGCTGCGCCGCGAGCGCCGCATCGAGCAGACCACCACCGACCAGCGCCTGCTCGACTCGCGCGGGCCCAGCGACTGGGTGCACACCGACCCGTGGCGGGTCATGCGCATCCAGGCCGAGTTCGTCGAGGGCTTCGGCGCGCTGGCCGAGGTGCCGCGCGCGGTCACCGTGTTCGGCTCGGCCCGCACGCCCCGCGACCACCCCGAGTACGAGCTGGGCCGCAAGATCGGCGCCGGGCTGGCGAACGCCGGGTTCGCGGTGATCACCGGGGGCGGGCCGGGCGCGATGGAGGCGGTCAACCGGGGCGCGTCCGAGGCCGGCGGGCTGTCCATCGGGCTCGGCATCGAGCTGCCGTTCGAGCAGGGCCTGAACCCGTGGGTCGATCTCGGGGTGAACTTCCGGTATTTCTTCACCCGCAAGACGATGTTCATCAAGTACGCGCAGGCGTTCATCTGCCTGCCCGGTGGTTTCGGCACACTGGACGAGTTGTTCGAGGCGCTCACCCTGGTCCAGACCAAGAAGGTGACGAAGTTCCCGGTGGTCCTGTTCGGACGGTCCTACTGGGGCGGGCTCTACGACTGGGTCCGGGACGCGGTGTACGCCCAGGGCAAGATCAGTGACAAGGACCTGGCGCTGCTGCACCTCACCGACGACGTCGACGAGGCGGTGGCGATGGTCGAGGAGGCCTACAAGGCCTGGGAGGACACCCACTAAGTGAAGCGGATCTGTGTGTTCTGCGGTTCTTCCGGCGGCGGCGACCCGGTGTACGTGGACGCCGCCACGGCGCTCGGCAAGCTGCTCGCCGAGCGGGGCATCGGCCTGGTCTACGGCGGCGCGAGCGTCGGCCTGATGGGCGCGGTCGCCGACGGCGCGCTGGCGGCGGGCGGTGAGGTGATCGGGGTGATCCCGGAGCACCTCAAGCGGGTCGAGATCGCGCATGCGGGCTTGTCGGAGCTGGTGGTGACCGCCGACATGCACGAACGCAAGGCGAAGATGGCCGAGTACGCCGACGCGTTCCTGGCCCTGCCCGGCGGCGCCGGGACGCTGGAGGAGCTGGCCGAGGTCTGGACGTGGGCCCAGCTCGGCTTGCACGGCAAGCCCATCGGCCTGGTCGACGTGCGCGGGTACTACCGCCCGTTCCGCGACTTCATCGACCACATGGTCACGGAGAAGTTCCTGCGCGCCGAGCACCGGGACCTGGTCTTCGTGGACGAGGACCCAGCAGCACTACTGGACGCCTTCGCGAGGTACGAGGCCCCCGACATCGCCAAGTGGCAATAACAGCACCACCACCACGACCCAAACCGCCACCCGGCAACGAAACCGGCCCCACCGCCCGAGCCACCCCTCTCCCGCAACCCGATCCCCAGCCAAATCGGTTGCCGAGCAGTCGGGTCAAGGCACGCTTTCCCGCCTTGACGCGACTTCTCGGCAACCGAACAATTGAAGATCGGGTTCGGGAGGGCACTTCTCATCCGGGCGTAGCGAAGCGAAGCCGGCGCTTGAGATACGCGCGTAGCGCCTACGCAGCTTCACCCGGACGCTTGTGGTACTTGTCCACGTACTCCTGCCCCGAAAGCTCCGCGATCGCGTACATCACCTCGTCGGTAACAGCGCGCCGAATCGCCGGCGACGCGTCCAGGCCGTCGTAGCGGGAGAAGTCCAGCGGCTCCCCGAACTCGACGGTCACCTTCGCGAACCGCGGGAACAGCTTGCCGTTCGGCACCAGCTTCTCCGTGCCGGTCAGCGCCACCGGCACCACCTTCGCGCCGGTCGCCAGCGCCAGCGAGCCCACCCCGGTGTGCCCGCGGTGCAGGCGGCCGTCGAGCGAGCGGGTGCCCTCCGGGTAGATGCCGAACACCCCGCCCTGGTCGAGCACCCGGCGGCCGGACTCCAGCGCCGCCAGCCCGGCCTTCGCGTTGCCGCGCTCCACCGGCACGAACCCCACCGCGTCCAGGAACGCGGCCATCAGACGGCCGCGCAGGCCCTTGCCGGTGAAGTACTCCGCCTTGCCGAGGAACCGCACCCGCCGCGGGCTGACCAGCGCCAACAGCGTCGTGTCCACGGCCGCCCGGTGGTTGGGCGCGAGGATCACCGGGCCGTACGCCGGAACCCTCTCCGCGCCACGCACCTCCGGCCGGTAGATCAGCTTGACCACCGGTACGGCCAGGAGACGGATCAGCTGGTAAAGCACGGTTCCTCCAGTTCGTCGTCGATTCCAGCATGGCACGATCGGCGGTCATGGACACCGGCTGGTTCGCCCTGCGCACGTGGCAGGAGCCCGATTTCGACCCCGCTGACCTGGTACGGGCGAAAGCGGGCCGCACCGTGTCGGTGGTGCTGCCCGCACTCGACGAGGAGAAGACCGTGGGCCGGGTGGTCGCCTCGGTGCGGCCGCTGGTCGGCACGCTCGTCGACGAGCTGGTGGTCGTCGACTCCGGCTCCACCGACGCGACGGTCGCGGTCGCCGCGGCGGCCGGGGCCCGTGTGGTGCGCCGCGAGGACGTGCTGCCGGACCTCGAACCGCTGCCCGGCAAGGGCGAGGTGCTGTGGCGGTCACTGGCCGCGACCAGCGGTGACCTCGTCGTGTTCCTCGACTCCGACCTCGTCGACCCCGACCCCGGGTTCGTGCCCGCGCTGCTCGGCCCGCTGCTGCTGACCGAGGGCGTGCACCTGGTCAAGGGCTTCTACCGGCGGCCGCTGCGGGTCGAGTCGGCCGAGGCCGGCCACGGCGGCGGCCGGGTGACCGAGCTGCTCGCCCGCCCGGTGCTGTCCGCGCTGCGGCCCGCGCTGTCGGCGGTCGTCCAGCCCCTGGGCGGCGAGTACGCGGCCACCCGCGAGTTCCTCGAATCGGTGCCGTTCGCCGCGGGGTACGGCGTGGAGATCGGGCTGCTGCTCGACGCCGAGGCCCGCTACGGCATGGCCGGGCTGGCCCAGGTCAACCTGGGTGTCCGCAAGCACCGGAACCGGTCGCTGCTGCAGCTGGGCGTCATGGCCCGGCAGATCCTCGGCACCGCGCTGGCCCGGTGCGGCATCGACGCGGGCGGCTCCGGGACGCTGACCCAGTTCGTGGCCGACGCCGGGACGTGGGTGCCGCGGGAGTCCGAGGTCCTGGTCGCCGACCGGCCGCCGATGCGGCAGGTGCGCTCGGGGGACGAACCGCGCCCGGGTGTGTCACGATTCTGACGTGACGACCGCCCTGATCTACCTCCTGATCATGCTGCTCGTGGCGGCGGTGGTGTTCCTGCTGGCCGCCGTCGTGTTCGGCCGCGGCGAGGAGCTCGCGCCGTTGCCGCCGGGCAGCTCGCCGACCCGCCTGCCGGTCCGCGACATCACCGGCGAGGACGTGCAGAAGGTGCGCTTCCAGCTGGTCCTGCGCGGGTACAAGATGTCCGAAGTGGACTGGGTGATGCGGCGGCTGGGCACCGAGATCGACGAGCTGCGCGCCCGGGTGGCCGTGCTCGAGGCGGAACGGCAGACATCGGGATGATCGACCTGGTCCTGTCCGTGGACGTGCACGCGGGCGCGGGCACGACGTGGCTCGCGCTGACCGACTGGGAGCGGCAGCACGAGTGGATGCTCGGCACGCACGTCGAGGTCGTCGAGGGTGACGGGCGCAGCGTCGGGTCGAAGCTGAGCGCGTTCACCGGGGTGCGCGGGGTGGGCGTCACCGATCCGATGGAGATCACCAGCTGGGAGCCGCCGGTGCGGTGCACGGTCCGGCACCTGGGCAGCGTCGTCAAGGGCACCGGTGCCTTCCACGTGCACGCCAAGGGCGCGCACCGGTCCACGTTCGTCTGGTCGGAGAGCCTGGTGCCGCCGTTCGGGCCGGCGGGGCAGCTGGGCTGGCCGGTCGTGAAGCCCGCGTTCGTGCTCGGGCTGCGGTATTCGCTGAAACGGTTCGCGAAGTTCGCGGAGAGCTACTCGGTGGGGCAGGTGTGATGGAGTCGATCGGCGCCGACGGCGTGTCGCGGTGCCCGTGGGCGAACTCGGCGCCGGACTACGCCGAGTACCACGACACGGAGTGGGGCGTGCCGCTGCGCGGGCAGGACGCGCTGTACGAGCGGTTGTGCCTGGAGGCGTTCCAGTCCGGGCTGTCGTGGATCACGATCCTGCGCAAGCGGGAGGGCTTCCGGAACGCCTTCGCCGGGTTCGTGCCGGAGAAGGTGGCCGAGTTCGGCGACGACGACGTGGAGCGGCTGATGGCCGACGGGTCCATCGTGCGCAACCGGGCGAAGATCCTGGCCGCGATCACGAACGCCCGCGCGATCGCGGAGCTGGATCAGCCGCTGGACGAGCTGCTGTGGTCGTTCGCGCCGACCGGGAAGCGCCCGCGCCCCCGCACGATGGCCGACGTCCCGGCCATCACCCCGGAGTCGACGGCGATGGCGAAGGCGCTGAAGAAGCGCGGGTTCGCCTTCGTCGGCCCGACGACGTGCTACGCGCTGATGCAGGCCACCGGCATGGTCGACGACCACCTGGTGACCTGCTTCCGCGCGTCCTGACCTACTTGCCCTGGAAGTCGGGCTTGCGCTTGGCGACGAAGGCCTCCACCGCCTCGCGGTGGTCGGCCGTCGAGCCGAGCACCGTCTGCGCGGCGTCCTCCGCGGCCAGCGCGTCCTCCAGCGAGCCCTCCGCGGCCACGGTCAGCACGTGCTTGATCTTGGCGTAGCTGACCGTCGGCCCGGCGGCGAGCTTCGCGGCGAGCGCCTGCGCCCGGCCGGCCAGCTCCTCGTCCGGCACGACCTCCGTGACCAGGCCCAGCGACAGCGCCTCCTCAGCGCCGACCGTGCGCGCCAGCAGCATCAGCTCGGCCGCCCGCCCGTAGCCGACCAGCCGCTGCAGCGTCCACGACGCGCCCGAGTCCGGACCGAGCCCGACGTTGGCGAAGGCCATCAGGAAGTTCGCCGACGACGCGGCCACCCGCAGGTCCGCGGCGTAGGCGAAAGCCGCCCCCGCGCCCGCGACCGGGCCGTTCACCGCGGCGATCACCGGCTTCGGCATCTCGACGATGGCCCGGACGATCGGGTTGTAGTGGTCCTGCACGGTCCGCAGCGGGGCCGGGTCGCCGGCCTGCAGCAGCCCGACGTGCTCCTTGAGGTCCTGGCCCGCGCAGAACGCCTTGCCCGCGCCGGTCAGCACCACCGCGCGCACCGCCGGGTCCGCCGAAGCCTCGCGCAACGCGGCGAGCAGGCGCTCCTTCAGCTCCACGGTGAGCGAGTTGTAAGCCTTGGGGCGGTTCAACGTCACGGTGCGCACGCCGTCGGCGTCGGCGGTGAGCAGCACGTCCTCGGTGGTCACCGGAGGTCCTCCTGAAAACTCGGGTGCGGGGCGATACCAGCACCTAAGCAAACACGAAAAGATCGGTCCGCGTTCGCGCGCCCATCCTGATGAGGGAGAATGGGGCCTGACCCGGTTGGCTTGAGGAGCGCGACCCGGGCGCGCCGGTTGATACGGAGGGAGCACGCTATGGCGGCCATGAAGCCCCGGACCGGAGATGGTCCCCTCGAGGTGACTAAGGAGGGGCGGGGCCTCGTGATGCGCGTTCCGCTCGAGGGCGGTGGGCGACTTGTCGTCGAGCTGTCGGCCGAAGAGGCCAAGGATCTGGGGGTTGCCCTGCAGGAGGCCACCAGCTGAGCACGTCCCGTCCCGTCGTCACCGGCTGACGTCACGCGCGGCCGCAGTCCCTTGAGTTCCAGGAGGTCGCCAGATGGCGCGGTTCCCCCTGCCGTCCGTTCCCAGCCGCCTGATCGACGTCGAGGTCGCCGACGCGCGCCGTCGTGGCGCCGACCTGGCCGTCCTGGTTCCCGCGGGTGCGGCCGCGCCGGTCGCCGGGGTCGAGCACTCCGGCAAGGCCGGTGAGGTCCGCCGGGTCCCCGCCGGGGACGTGCGCTGGCTGGTCGGGATCGGCGAGGGCGAGCCCGCGCAGTGGCGCACCGCGGGCGCGGCGCTGGCCCGGGAGGCCGCCGACGTCAAGGCCGTGCAAGTCGAGCTGGGTGGCGACGTCACCGGCGAGCAGGTCGCGGAGCTGACCCTGGGCGACCTGCTCGGCGGGTACCGGTTCAAGGTCACCGCGGAGGTGGACGAGCCCGCGTTGCGCACCCTGCGCCTGATCACGCCGGAGGCCGGTCACCAGCGGATCGTCGAGCGCGTGCGGGTGCTGGCCGGGGCGTCGGCGCTGGCCAGGGACCTGGCGAACACGCCGTCCAACGTCAAGAACCCGGAGTGGCTGGCGGACACCGCCGCGCGCCTGGCCGGCGAGGTGCCCGGCCTGAGCGCCACGATCCGGGACGAGCAGTGGCTGGCCGCGCAGGGCTTCGGCGGGGTGCTCGCGGTCGGCGGCGGTTCGGCGAGCCCGCCGCGGCTGATCGAGCTGACCTACCGGCCGCGCGGCGCGGTGCGGCACCTGCTGCTGGTCGGCAAGGGCATCACGTTCGACACCGGCGGTCTGTCGATCAAGCCGGCCGACGGGATGCACCTGATGCGCACCGACATGGCCGGTGGTGGCGCGGTGATCGCCGCGGCGCTGGCGATCGCGTCGCTGCGGCTGCCGGTGCGGGTCACGGCGCTGGTGCCGGCGGCGGAGAACCACGTGTCCGGGTCGTCGTACCGGCCGGGCGACGTGGTGCGGCACTACGGCGGGCGGACCACCGAGGTGTCCAACACCGACGCCGAGGGCCGCATGGTGATGGCCGACGCGCTCGCCTACGGGATCCGGCGGTTCAGCCCGGACGCCGTGGTCGACGTGGCCACCCTGACCGGCGCGATGAAGGTCGCGCTGGGCCTGCGGACCGGCGGGCTGTTCGCGACGGACGACAAGCTGGCCGACGAGATCCGCGAGGCCGGCGCGAGCGTGGGGGAGGCCTGGTGGCGGATGCCGCTGCTGGACGCCCACGCCGACGCGGTGCGCGGTGAGCTGGCCGACGTGAAGCAGGCGCCGGGCGGGCCGGGCGGCATCACCGCCGCGCTGTTCCTGCGCGAGTTCACCGAGGGCCTGCCGTGGGCGCACCTGGACATCGCGGGCCCCGCCCGAGCCGAAAAGCCCTACGCGGAGGTCGTCCCCGGCGCGACGGGCTTCGCGGCGCGGACGCTGGTCGCGTTCGCGGAGTCGTGGGGCTCGGACCAGGGGTAGCTCCGGGGCGCCGTCGCGGCGATGGGCCTGCTCACGTGGCGCGGACGCTGGTGGCGTTCGCGCCAGTCGTGGGGCTCGGATCAGGCGTAGCTCCCGGGCGCCGTCGTGGCGGTGGCAGTGCCGGTGGCCGGTAGCCGGGTGAGTCCGCGCGGGTCTCGTCAGGCGTAACGTGCGCCGTTCGTGCGGACGTGGTCGCGGAAGGCGGCGACCGCTGGGGTCGGCTCCTCGCCCGCCCGCCAGGTCAAGCCGATCGTCCGGCTGACCCGCGGTGACAGCGGCACCTCCACCACCCCGGCCGGCGGTACCGGCCCGAACCGCGGCAGCAGGGCCACCCCCAGCCCCGCCGCGACCAGGCCCCGCGCGGTGTCCGACTCCTGGCTCTCGAACGCGATCCGCGGCTCGAAACCGGCCGCCGCGCAGAGGTCGTCGATGATCTGCCGCAGCCCGTAGCCGTGCTCCAGCGTCACGAACGGCTCGCCGGCCAGCTCCGCCACCCGGATGCGGCGCCGCCGGGCCAGCGGGTGCGCCTCTGGCACCGACAGCAGCAGCTCCTGCTCCGACAAGGCGAAGCTGTCCAGCGTCGCGGTCTCCGGCAGCGGAGCCACCAGCGCCAGGTCCAGCTCACCGTCGGCGAGGCGGTCCAGCACGTGTTGCCGCGAGCCCTGGACCAGCGAAAACCGCACCCCGGGGTGGTCGGCGCGGAAGTCGCGCAGCAGCGACGGGACCAGCCACCGGCCCAGCAGGTGCAGGAATCCGAGCACCACGTGCCCGCGATCCGGCGAGATCTCCTCCCGCGTCTGCCGCACGCCCGTCTCGACCGCGGCGAGTGCCCGCGCGGCCGTCGCCGCGAGGATCTCGCCCGCCCTCGTCAGGCGGACGCCGCGCCCGTCCGGCCGGGTCAGCGGCGCGCCGACGATCTCGGCCAACGCGGCCAGCCGCCGGCTCACCGTCGGCTGCGGGACGCCCAGCCGTTCCGCCGCACGGGTGATGTTGCGCGTCTCACGCAGGGCGGACAGCAGGGCCAGGCTGGGGGCCAGCTCCGCCGCCAGCTGCTGGTCAGACGCTTCAGCCGGATTTTCATACGCCACGGTATGAATAGTGCCAGTTCTACGCATTGGAAGTATCTGTTAGCGCGGCTTACGTTCGAGGGCGTGTCAGTCGATGTGCTCGTCTCCGTCCGTCCGGAGACGCGGCGGGTGAAGCTCGCGGTCGCCGCCGCGGGGATCTCGTCGTTCGCCCTGCTCTACGCGCCGCAACCGGTCCTGCCGCAGCTCGCCGCGCAGTACCACCTCGACCCCGGCTCGGCGTCGCTCGCGGTGTCGGTGGCGACCGCGGCGCTCGCGATCGCGGTGCTGCCGATCGCGGCGCTGTCGGAGATCGTGGGGCGGCGGCCGATCATCATCGCGTCGGTGACGCTGTCGGTCGTGCTGGGCCTGCTGATGCCGTTCGCGCCCTCGTACCCGGTGCTGTTGGTGCTGCGGGCGCTGCAGGGGATCGCGATCGCCGGGTTCCCGGGCGTGGCCTCCGCGTACCTGGTGGAGCAGCTCGGCAGGACCGGGGTGGCCGCGGCGGTGGGGGCGATGATCGCGGGCAACACGGTCGGCGGGATGCTCGGCCGGTTGTCCGCCGGGTTCAGCGCGGAGGCGCTGGGCTGGCACGGCGCGCTGGCCGTGGTCGCGGGCGTGGCGCTGGTGTGCAGCGCGATCACCGTCCTGTCGCTGCCCGCCGGTGCGCGGGCGCCGGGGGAGCGGTCGCGGGGCGTGCTGAGCGGGATGGGTCTGGCGTTGCGGCGGCCGGTGCTGCTGGCGCAGTACGGCGTGGCGCTGCTCGCGATGGGCGCGTTCGTGGCGATGTACAACGCGGCCGGGTTCCGGCTGACCGGGGACCTCGGCCTGTCCCCGGCGGTCGCGTCACTGGTGTTCCTCGCCTACGCGGTGGGCTCGGTGTCGTCGTCGAACGCGGGCCGGCTGGTCGCCCGGTTCGGACGGCCGCGCGCGGTGCTCGGCGGGCTGGCCGTGATGGCGAGCGGGATCCTGCTGACCCTGCCCGATTCGCTGCCGCTGGTGGTGCTCGGGTTCGTGGTGCTCACCGGCGGTTTCTTCGCCGCGCACGCGGTGGCCAACGGCTGGGCCGCGGCCGAGGCGCCGGAGGGCGCGCGCGGCCAGGCGTCCGGGATGTACACCCTGGCCTACTACCTGGGCAGCAGCGTCGGCGGCACGCTCGGCAGTGTGGTTTTCGGGCACTTCGGCTGGCGCTGGCTGGTCGGGGCTGCGGTGGTGTGGCTGGTGCTGGCTGGTGGGGCGGTGGTCGGCCTGCGCGGGCGCGGTGTTCGGCGAGTGGTCGTTTCGGTCTGAACGGTGGGCTGGGCGTGTGGCGGGGCTCGGTGTGCTGGACGGTCGGGCTGTCGCGCGTTCGTGGAGCGGATGGTTGCCGGGTGTGGGTCGGCGGTTGATGGGGTTTCTGCTGGAGCCGGGCGGGACGTTCGGCAGTGTGGTTTTCGGGCACTTCGGCTGGCGCTGGCTGGTCGGCGCCGCGCCCTGGCCGGTGGGGCGGTGGTCAGCTTGCGGGCGGCCGCCACCCGGCGAGCGGTGGTCAGCCCTCCAGCAGGAAGTACTCGTTCCCGAACGGGTCGGCGAACCACGTCGCCATCACGCCCCACGGCATGACCTGCGGTTCCCCCACGAACCGCACGCCGCGGGCGGTCATCTCGGCGTAGGCGGCGGCGACGTCCGGCGTGATCACCGTGATGCCGGTGCCGCCCGGGGCCACCGCGCGCTCGTAGACCTCCGGCTGCCCGAGCACGATCGACGTCCGCGCGCCCGGCGGCGCCACGGTCAGGAACCGGTGGACCGGCCCCAACCGCACGTCCTCCCGCTTCTCCCAGCCCAGCGTGCCGACGTAGAAGCGCAGAGCCTCCTCCTGGTCGCCGACCAGGATGGTGGCCGAGTGCAGGTGGGTGATCACCCTCCGGACGCTACGGCGGCGCTCTCACCGGTGTCTTCTCCGTTCTTGCGCATCGGCCGAGGCCAGCGCGGGCAGGGCGATCAGGACCGGCGGCGACCAGTCCTGACCCAGCTCCAGGTGCACGTCGCGCTGGTGCACCGGCGCCTCCGCGGACACCCGGACCGCGCGCGGGCAGGCGCCGAGCACGGTGCGGCCCGGGATGAGCTGGGCCGCCGGGCCGGTGCCGGTGGGCAGTGCCGAGGACATCACCCAGTACGTGCCCGGTGGGACGCCGGTGAGCAGGAAATCGCCCGGTTCGGCCAGCAGCGTGCCGCTGACCGGGAACCCGCGCGCGGCGCGCTTGGAGAACAGCCCGACGTAGACCGCCGGGTTCGGGCCCAGCGCCATCAAGGCGGCCGGGCTCAGCCGGACCGTGCCCATGACCGTGCCGCCGCCCGCGCCCGGCACCGACACCGGGTGCGGCGGTGAGCCGGTGAGCACGTCCGGCAGCCGCCGGAACTCGACGGGCGTGGTGCCGACCGCGGCGGTGAAGCGGGTGGTGAACGTGCCGACCGCGGAGAACCCCACCGCGTTGCAGATGTCGATGATCCGCTCGTCGGTCCGCAGGAGCAGTTGTTTGGCCTTCTCGAACCGGCGGGCCGTCAGGTATTGGCACGGCGGCATGCCCAGCTCCCGCGTGAACGTGCGGGCCAGGTGGAACGGGCTGTAGCCGACGTGGTCGGCGACGTCCCCCAGCCCCAGCGGTTCCGCCGCGTGCGTGGTGATGAACCGCGCGGCGCTGACGACTGCCTCGCGCATGACGACCCCCTCGTCGATCCGGACATTTCGCGTGAGGTGATCCTGCACCAGGGGTACGACAATTTCGAGGGGCGTCACCGGCTGCCAGCGCCGGGCGACGCAGCGCAGACCAGCGCTGACCAGCGGCGATCACTGCACCGCGGCGACCAGCAGCCCTCCGCCGACCGGCAGCAGCGCCGGCACCAGTCGTTCGTCCTCGCGGATGGCCCGCGCCAGTTCGCGCGCCGCGAGGGAGCCCGGCTCCCGCCGCTCGCCGCGGGCCGCGTCCGTCACGCCGTGGAACGCGATCACCCCGCCCGGCCGCAGCAGCTGCACGCCGTGCTCGTAGTAGCGCGGGTACTCGGCCCGCGCCGCGTCCACGAACACCAGGTCGTACCCGCCGCTGGTCAGCCGCGGCAGCACGTCCAGCGCCCGGCCCATGATCAGCCGCGTCCGCCCGGGCGGGTACCCGGCCTCGCGGAACGTCCGCCGCGCCGCCTGGTGGTGCTCCGGCTCGATGTCGATCGAGGTCAGGACCCCGTCCGGCGCCATGCCGCGCAGCAGGTAGAGCCCGCTGACCCCGATGCCGGTGCCGATCTCGACCACCGCGCGGGCCCGCAGGCTCGTCGCCAGGAAGCACAGCGCCGCCCCGGTCGCGGGTCCGAGCGCCGCGCAGCCCAGCTCCGCCGAGCGCGCCCGTGCGGCGAGCAGCGCGGCGTCGGCCGGGTGGTCGGGCAGGTAGGCCTCGGCGTGGTCGCCGCCACTCGCCGCGAGCGTCTCGGAGGTCACGCGCGCAAGGTTAGCGCTGGTCGTCACCAAACCCGCGGAAGACGTGCACACTTCTCTCAGGCGGCTCTCAGTCTCGTCTCACTACCCACATAAGGAGAGAGGCCAAGCTGGGTCTCAACGGGCACCAGGGGTACCCGGGAACACAGTGCGGATGGCCCGCGTTGGACAGATCAGTTGGGAGAACAGCCTGATGGAGGTGCCGTCCCCCACGATGCAGAACAGCCTGAAGAACGAGCAGGTCGAGGGCCACCCGGTCACGGTCGACGAGTCCGCGTGGACCCCGCCGTCGTGGGACGAGGTCGTCCGCGAGCACGGCGACCGCGTCTACCGCCTGGCGTACCGCCTGACCGGCAACAGCCACGACGCCGAGGACCTCACCCAGGAGACGTTCATCCGGGTGTTCCGCTCGCTGGCGTCCTACAAGCCGGGCACCTTCGAGGGCTGGCTGCACCGCATCACCACGAACCTGTTCCTGGACATGGCGCGCCGCCGCTCGCGGGTGCGCATGGAGGGGCTGCCCGAGGACACCGACCGCATCGTCGGTGACGACCCGAGCCCCGAGCAGGTGTACAGCGACACCCACCTGGACCCGGACCTGCAGGCCGCGCTCGACGAGCTGCCGCCGGAGTTCCGCGCCGCCGTGGTGCTGTGCGACGTCGAAGGGCTTTCCTACGAGGAGATCGGTGCGACGCTCGGCGTGAAGCTGGGCACCGTGCGCAGCCGGATCCACCGCGGCCGGCAGGCGCTGCGTGCCTCGCTCGAACGGCGCCGGGCGGCCAAGGAGGAATCCGTGGGGGTTTCCGCATGAGCGAACTGCGAGGCTGGGGCCTGCCCGAGTCTCACCTGCTTCCCGACGCCGTCGTCGCCTTCGTGGACGGCGAGATGAGCCTGGGCGCCCGCGAGCGTGCCGCGTCGCACGTCGCGCGCTGCCCGATCTGCGCGGCCGAGGTGACGTCGCAGCGCCAGGTGCGCGCGGCCGTCCGGCACGCGGGAGCACCGTCGATGCCGGCCAGCCTGCTGGCGAGCCTGCGCAACATCCCGCAGGACACCGACCTGCCCACCAGTCCCGACAACCTCGCGGTGACCGAGGACGGCCAGCTGGTCGCGATCCAGCGGCCGGACCGCGTCGCCGGCCTCAAATCGTCCCCTTTTGGGTCGTCGGCGCCGCTCGGGTCGAGCGCGCCTTTCGGTAGCGGTTCCGCCGTGCTGGGCGGGCAGCGTCAACCGTCGGTGCGGCGCCGGGTCGCGCAGGGTGCCGGGGTGGCCGTGTCCGGCCTGGTGCTGAGCGCGCTCGCGCTCGTGGTGACCTCGTCGACCGGCGGCGATCCGACCCAGGCCAACCCGGAGCCGGGGCAGGCCCCCGCGCCCGGCGTGCTGCGTGCCCAGCTCGGCGGCGAGCCGAGCGCACCGGCCACCACCACGACCACCACCACCCCTGCCCCAGTGGCCGGTCGCTGACGCGCCCTTCACCGCCCGCGCGGGACAATCGGTGGCGTAGGGTCGCGCCGACAGCACGACGAGCCAGCCACCCGGGGAACGATGAGTCAGCCGAATCCACCACAGGACAGCGCCGGCGCGGAACCGCGGCTGGCGCCGCGCCCGCTGGACCGGCCGCCGGTGGATCCCGCGGAGGCCGGTGTGTTCGGCCGCCCGCACGGCGTGGACGGCGCCTTCGACAAGCTCTACACCCCCGGCACGCGCAACGGCGACAAGATCGCGTCCACGCCGCCGGCGCCGGAGTCGCTGGCCGAGGCCTTCGGCCGCCCGCCCGGCGCGGAGGACGTGCGGCTCCAGCGGCCCGCCGGGGACAACGGCAGGCACCCGGGCGGTGAGCCGGAGCCGCCGCTGTGGTCCCGGATGACCGACCCGTGGCGCGATCCGGGTTCGGCCGCGGTGCTGTCCCGCCCGGCGCTCGATCCCGACGACTCCGACGACTCCGACGCCGACCGTCCGCGCAGCGCCCAGCTGTCGCTGCCGGAGCTGCTGTTCGGCCGCCGGGTCAAGCCGGTCGCGCTGGGCCTGCTCGGGGTGATCTGCCTGCTCATCGGCGCGGTCGGCGGCCTGATCGGCTGGTGGCTCGGCGGCGCGGGTGACTCGCTGACCGGCTCGGCGACGATTTCCGAGGCCGAGGCTGGCAAGGAACGCGCGCCCGGCTCGATCGCCGACATCGCGCAGCGCGTCGCGCCCGCGGTCATCTCGATCGAGGTCAAGTCCGGCCAGTCCGGCAGCGTCGGCTCGGGCGTGATGATCGACCCGCAGGGCTACGCGATCACCAACAACCACGTCATTTCGCTGGCCACGAGCGATCCGCAGGCCAAGATCACCGCGGTGTTCACCGACGGCACCCGCACCGAGGCGCGGGTCGTCGGGACGGACCCGAAGACGGACCTGGCCGTGATCAAGGTGGCCGTGTCCAATCCGACGGTGCTGCAGATCGGCGACCCGGCCAGCCTCGAACCGGGCGATTCGGTGATCGCCGTCGGCTCGCCGCTGGGGCTGGAGAACACCGTGACCTCGGGCATCGTGAGCGCGCTGCACCGGCCGGTCACCGCGGCGGGGGAGAACGGCGAGCCGCCGGTCACCTACGACGCCATCCAGACCGACGCGCCCATCAACCGCGGCAACTCGGGCGGGGCGCTGGTCGACTCCACGGGCGCGCTGGTCGGCATCAACTCGTCGATCCGCACCGATGGTGGTCAGGACGGTTCGGGCGGCAGCATCGGCATCGGGTTCGCGATCCCGGCCGACGACGCCATCAAGATCGCGCGGACGCTCATCAGCAGTGGTCAGGTCAAGCACGCCGACATCGGGGTGAACGCGGCGTCGGTGGCGGCGGAGACGTCGGAGGGCGCGCAGGTGCTCAACGTCGCCGACGGTGGTCCGGCCGCGCGGGCCGGCATCGCGGAGGGCGACGTCATCACCAAGCTCGGTGACCGGCTGGTGCGCAACGCCGCGGAGCTGACGGTGGCGGTGCGGCAGCACGAGATCGGCGAAACGGTGCCGGTGCAGCTGGTGCGGCAGGGGCGGACGCTGATGGTCGACGTGACGCTGGGCTCGGACTGACGGCGCGGTGGCCGAGACGTGAACTCCTCGATCAGCGGTGGACCGGGGCTGTCGCCGAGGTAACCTGGGAGAGCTACGGCCGTGTGAGGCGGAGGTTCGCGAATGTTCGAAAGCGTTGGCTGGGGCGAGATCCTCGTCCTGATCGTCGCGGGCCTGTTCATCCTCGGCCCGGAGCGACTGCCCGAGGCGGCCGCGTGGCTGGGCCGCAGCGTGCGGAAGGTGCGCGACTTCGCGAACGGCGCGCGGCAGCAGCTGAAGGACGAGATGGGCTCGGACTTCGAGCAGTTCCAGAAGCCGCTGGAGGACCTGCGGCAGCTGCGCAACTTCGACCCGCGCCGGGCGGTGACGCAGCACCTCTTCGACGGTGACCCGGACCCGCTCGGGATCAACGGCCTGTCGGGCGGAAGCGTGAAGCCGAACGGCTACCCCGCGGCGGCCAGCCCGGCCACCAAGGCGGAGCCGGAGCCACTCAAGCCAGGCGAGAAGCCACCGGTGGACCCCGACGCCACCTGAGCAAAGAAGGCGCCCCTGACGGGGCGCTCTTTTTTTGGGAGCGTGCCCGAAAACCGCCGGCCGGCAACGCAACAGCACCGACTACCCCAAGGGCCGCGCGGCAGCCCTGCACAACCCCCGCCCGGCAACGCAACAGCACCGACTACCCCAAGGGCCGCGCGGCAGCCCTGCACAACCCCCGCCCGGCAACGCAACAGCACCGACTACCCCAAGGGCCGCGCGGCAGCCCTGCACAACCCCCGCCCGGC